>DATGLP010000021.1 GCA_035294085.1 Acidimicrobiales bacterium
CCGGCTCCAGGTCGTCGTCCGCTGCCCGCTCGAGTCGAGGGTGGTCGAGTCGACGGGCCGTTCCTCCTCCCCGATCAGCGACGAGAGCTGTTCGAGCGTCGAGGGGTCGGCGATGCCCGAGCAGACGAGCTTGGCCCGGTGGTTGTTGACGATCGTCCAGGCCCGGCGCCCGTAGCGCGCCTCGATCTGGGCGAGGTCCTGGAACACCGTGACGAGCTGGATCCCCTGGGACGCACCCGTGGCGGCGACTCGGTCGAGGTCGGACAGCGGCGCCACGTTCGCCGCCTCGTCGAGGACGGCGAGCAGCGGCGGCTGCAGCGGCCGGCCGGCGCGCGCCGCGGCGTTGAAGGCCGCCTCGAAGACCCCCTGGATGATCGCGACGAAGAGCGGTGCGAGCCGCTCCTGCTCGTGGCCCGGCGCGACGAGGTACAAGGTGTGCGCTCCGGTGAGCAGCGCCTCGGGCTCGAGCAGCTCGCCGGAGCGGCTCGCCGCCTCGACGGCCGGGTCGGCGAAGGCGGCGACGACGGTCTCGGCGGTCGTGTACACCGACGAGCGCTGCCGCTCGTCCCTCCCGAAGCTGGCCTGGGCGGCGGCGATCGCCTCGCGCACCCCGGTGCGAGCGAGCGCCACCATCACCTCGGCCTCCTCCCAGGTGTCGAGCCAGCGCACGACGTCGGCCATCGAGCACTGCGCGCTCGCCGCGGCGAACAGCAGCGGGGCGAGGAGCTTCTCCGCCGTCGCGTACCAGAACGCGCCGTCCTCCAGCCCGCCGGACGCGGCGCGCCCGAGCGCGCACAGGCCGGCCGCGACGCGCCGTGCGCCGGCCCAGGTGCGCGCCCCGGTCAGCGGCGACCAGCCGACCGAGGCGGAACCCGTGGAGCCGAGCGGGTCGTAGACGAGCGCCCGGCCCAGCTGCTCACGCCAGCCGAGCGTGTGCGCGAGCAGGTCGCCCTTCACGCTCGTCGCCACGACGGGACCGCCCCACTCGAGGATCGCCGGGATGGCGAGGCCGCTCGTCTTGCCCGACTGCGTCGGCCCGAGGACGAGGAGGGAGTGGCCGGCCTCGAGGGCGACGAGCCGGCCGGCGAGGCGGCCGACCGCGACCCGCCCGGCCGAGGTGTCCCCGACGATGAGCGGCTTCAGGTCGCGCGGCCTCGCCCACGCGGCCTCCTCGACGGCGTGCGCGCTCCGCCCGAGACGTGTCCGGGCGTGGACGAGCGCCCGCCCGACGACGGCGAGCAGGCCGACGAGGGCGGCGAGCGCGCCGTAGAAGGCGGCGGGCGGCGGCCGCCTCCCCAGCCCGGGCGAGGCGGGGTGCGCGAGGACCTCGACGAGGAGGGCGAGGCACGAGCTGGGTGCCACGTCGTGGAGGCCGCGGCCCGTGGCGAGGCTCGCCAGGCCCTGCGCCGCCCAGCACACGGCGGCTACGCCGGCGACGCCGACGACGCCGAGCGCGAAGGCGGCGTCGGCGCCGTGGCGCGCGCTCACCGCACGGGACGGGCCGCCGGGGCCGGGGCGAGGCGGCCGACGAGGCGGGCGTCGGTGTCCACGAGCGAGCGCTCCCCGGGCGCGAGGCGGTGCTCGACGAGGAAGGTCCGGCCCGCGACCCGCCACAGCGCGACGCCGCGGGCCAGCCCCGCGAGCAGGTACGCCTGGCGCTCGTCGAGGCCGAGCAGCGGTGCCGCCCGGACGAGCTCGGCTCGGCTGAGTCCGTAGCAGACGACCGTCTCGCAGTCGGCGAGCAGGCCCTCGGCGAGGCGCGCCGCGACGCTCCCCTCGGCGCCCGCCGCAGCGAGGTCGGAGACGCGGTGCACCACCGCGAGGTTCGCCACCCCGTTCGCGCGCGCGAGCTTGAAGGACGCCTGCAGGAACCTCGCCGCGCCGAGGTTCGACAGGATCGCCCACGCCTCGTCGACGACGAACAGCGTCTGGCCGCCGGCGCGTCGCCACGCCGCACCGAGCGCCAGCGCCGCGCAGGTCATGAGCGCCCCGAGCGCCGGCGAGTCGTACACGGCCGAGAGGTCGAGGACGACGGCGTCCGCCGCGAGGTCGACCCCCGCCGCGGTCTGGCCGTCGAACATCCCGCGTAGCTCGCCCGCCGTGAGCCGGCGAAGCTCGAGCGCGACCTCGAGCGCGCCCTCGCGCAGCGCCTCGGCGCTGCACCCGATCGTGCGGGCGGCACGAGGGTCAGGGAACAGCAGCGCCTCGACGACCTGGCCGAGCGTCGGCGCGCCGGGCCCGGGCGCGAGCGAGCCGAGGGCGAGCTCCAGCGCGGCGTGCTCGACGGGGCGCAGCGGGCGGTCGCAGCACGCCGCGGCGAGCGCGCCGAGCGCGGCGAGGCGCTGCCGTCCGACGTCCTCGCCGGTGCCTCCCGCCACCTCGAGCGGGTTGAGGCGCGCCGTGCCGCCCGGGGACAGGCGCACTCGGCAGGCGCCGAGGGCCTCGGCGAGCGGTCCGTACTCCCCCTTCGGGTCGAGGACGACGACGCGCCTGCCGAAGGCGGCGTGGCGGTAGAGGTACGACTTGACGAAGGCGCTCTTGCCGCGCCCGATCTGGCCGAACACGACGAGGTTGGGGTTCGAGACGGCTCCCGCCTCGTAGAGCTCGAACGGATCGTGGGCGAAGAGCCCACCGAGCAGGTCGCGTCCGACGACGACCTTGGCGGCCGGCAGCGGCCGGCTCGCCATCGCCGGGTACGCGGCGCCGAGCTGCGCCGTGGTGGCCTCGTGCACCGGCAGCCTCACGGCGAGCAACCCCTGCCGACGGGCAGCGAGCAGCAGAACGCCTCGGCCTGGTTGCCGTAGAGCCGCTGCAGCTCGAGGTGGCACGCGGCCGCGGCGCGCTCGAGCGCCTCGCAGGAGGGCTCGAGGGCTGCGGGGTCGGCCGCACTCACCGTGACGTAGCCGGAGAAGCGGAAGGCCGCGTGGCCGTCGGCCAGCTCGACCTCCCGCCGCAGCACCGCCTCCTGCTCGCGCCGGCGCCTCGCGGTCAGGGCGAAGCCGTGCTGCCGGCGCAGCGCCGCGTCCGCGGCGCTGGCGGTCCGGGCGTGCTCGACGGCACGCGCCGCGACGTGGGGCGCGACGGGCGCCATCACGAGCGAGACCGCCCGCCTCAGGCGCGCCCCGACGAGCAGGGGGTGGAGGAAGTCGGTGCCGACCGCGGCGCGCGGCCACTCCGCGATCCAGTAGGTCGCGTGCCAGGTCCCGTCGGTCCGAAACATCGACCACTGCTCCTCGATCGCGACGGGCCAGGGCCAGCTGCTCCGCGCGCGCCCCTGGGGATCGACGCCGCGTGAGACGAGGGCGGCCAGCGCGGCACGCGACGGGACCCGCTGCACGCTGAGGCCCGCCTCCTCGCAGGCCTCGCGCAGTCCTCGGAGCACCCCCGCGAGCGTCGCGGCGGCGCGAGCGGCGCGCTCGTCGTGCCGGTCGGCTCGTGGGCCGTCGACGCTGACGACGAGGAGGAGCTCGTGGACGAGCGTCGCGGCCACCTCGGCATCGAGCAGCGAGGCGTACGAGCGCCTCGCCCGGAGCAGCGCGGGCGAGTCGTTCGGCGCCGCCTGCGCGAGGCGCGCGCGGTAGAGCTCGCCGCGGTCGGGCAGTGTCCGCTCGATCCACTGGAGTCGGGCGAGCGAACCGGAACGAACCTGGCCGGCGAGCAGGCTCGACCAGCGCGCGACGCGCGCCGTGCGCTCGGCGTCGCCCAGCAGCGCGAACCCCTCGCCGCCCACCTCCAGGACCGCGCTGAGGCGGCCCTCGCCGCGGTCGAGGAGCGCCCCGAACCGGCCGAGCGCTGCGCTCTCGACCTCGAGGAGCTCGAAGGCCGCGAGCGGCCCCGGGGCCCGCCGGCCGCCGGGGCCCCGCTCGATCGCCACCACCTCTCGCGACGCGCCCGAGAGCGCCTTGCGCGAGAAGCCCGCGACGACGGGGAGCCACTCCTCGAGCGTGCGCCCCCTGACGGGCCAGAAGGCCAGGGCGAGCGCCGCGAGGACGAGGACGAGCGCGAGCGGCACGCCGAGCGCGAGGCGCAGGGTGCGCAGGAGGGCCACCGCCGCGACGAGGACGGTGGCGAGGAGGAGGGCCTGAGAGGAGCGCACGCCCGCGATGAGTCCCCTCCGGTCCCGTGGCCCGAAGCTGACGCGGCGCGCGGCCTCAGGACGCATCGCCCGCGCCGGGACCGTCGGCCTCGGCGTCACCGGCGAGGCCCGCGAGCGAGCGCTCGCGCGCCGCCAGCTCCGCGCTGATCTCGGCGAGCGCGGCGTCGAAGTCGGGGCCGCCGACGGGCGAGCCCTCGGCGAGCTCGAGCTCGGGTGGCTCACCGCCCCCGTACGCTGGCACGCTGGCGCCGAGCGCGAGCGACGCCCCGGCCCGCACGCCGCGCCGCGCACGGCCCGCGACTCCCTCCAGGTGGGAGACGGCGCCCGACTCGACGACGGGCACGAGGCGCAGGAGGGCGAAGGGGGCGGTGCTCGCGAGCACGAGAAGGGCGACGCCCTCGACGGCGCCGGCCATCCCCGCCTGGGCGCCGATCACGGATCCGGCGAGGGCCAGGACCCCCGCGATCACGAGCTTCGAGGCGAGCAGCGCCGCCACCGTCTCGCCGAGGCGGCGCGCCCAGTGGGACGTTGCCGGCCACACGAGGCCGGCGAGGGCGAGCGGCAGGAAGAGCGCGGCGACAGCGATCGCCGCGGCGCGCACGACGAGCTCGAACCAGAGCACCACCGCGACGAGCGCGGCACACGCGGCGACGAGCGCGCCGCCGAAGCCCGCGCCGACGACGCCGTTCGAGAGGAGGTCGGACCCGAGGCCGCCGAGGAGGCGGTGCACCGACGGACCGGCGCTCGCGAGGAGCGCGGCGCTCAGCTCGTCGGTCGCCCGCAGGCCGAGGCCGACGAGCTCCACCGCCGCACCGCCGAGCAGGAGCGCGAGCGGCAGGCGAACGAGGACGGTGCGACCGAGCGACGCCAGGTCCTGGTGCAGCACCGCCTGGATCACGGCGAGCAGGAGCAGCGGCACGGCGACGAGGGCGCCGAGCGCGACGGAGCGCTCGAGCACCGGGGTGGCGCCCTGCCCGAGCACGGGCGTCGTCGTCGACGTGAGCGCTCGGCCGAGCGACGACACGACGAGCGCCGCACCCGAGGCGACCCAGCGCGTCAGCTCGCGCAAGATGAGGTCGCCGATCGCCTTCGGCGTGAGCGGGATGCCGAGGAGGGAGAGGGCGAGCCGGGCGTCGAGGAGCCCGCGACGCGGTCCCATCGCCTAGTGGAAGCTCTGGCCGGCGCGGAAGAGGAAGTTCAGCACGGTCGGCGCCGCCCCGATCACGAGGGCGGCGGCCCCCGAGACGAGCACGGCACGCCGCCCCGTCGCGGCGTGCTGGTAGTTGTTCGTGTGCGAGCCGAGGGCCCACGCTGCGGCGCCGACGACGAGCCCGACGAGCGACGCGAGCAGCGCCCAGAAGCCGAGACCGTTCGCGAGCTGCTCGAGCGTGTGGCTTCCCGGCAGCGCACCGGCGCTCGGGTCGAGGCTCAAGCCGGCGGTGGCGAGCGCGATGCGGTGGGACATCCGAACCTCCTTCGTCGGAGGAGCTGACCGGCGGACCGGTCGCGACGGTGGAAGGCCGGGGAGTCCCGACGAGCCGGGGGCGCCAGTCGCGCCACCCGATGCGATCCTAGGCGCGCTCTCAGTGTACTTCAATCCCCACCGGGCGCAGGCTCGCAGCTGCCATGCTTGCACCGTGCACGAAGGAGTGCCCAGCTGAACGCGCTCGTACAGGTCAGCACGCTCGAGCTCGCCGTCGCCGCCGCGGCCGTGGCCGCCGCCCTCGTCCTCGCAGCTGCCCTCGGGCGGCGTCGCAGCGCGCGCCCGCTGCGCCAGCGCCTCCTCGACCTCGGCTCGCGCCTCGGGGCCGAGCCGCCGACGAGCGAGCCGCGCAGCCTGGAGGAGGCGATGAGCCACCTCGAGCGGGCGACGGAGGCGGCCGCGGAGACCGTCGCCGAGGCGAGCGCCGAGGCGATCCGCCTCCGGCGCGCCCTCGACCGCCTCGACCAGGCGGTGATCGTCTGCGACGAACGCGGCGAGGCGGTCTTCCGAAACTCCCGGGCGATCGGCCTGCTCGCCAACCGGCACGCGGACGCCCTCGCCGCGCAGGCCGTCGACGAGCTCCTCGCGCAGGCCGCCTCGGGCGGCCCGAGCGAGCGCACGCTCGAGCTCTACGGGCCCCCGCGGCGCAGCCTGCACATGCGCGCCGAGAGCATCGACAACGGGCAGCGCTCCATCGGCGTCATCGCCGTGATCGAGGACGTCTCGGACCGCCGGCGCCTCGAGGAGGTCCGACGCGACTTCGTCGCCAACGTGAGCCACGAGCTGAAGACGCCGATGGGCGCGCTCGGCCTGCTCGCCGAGACGCTGCTCGCCGAGACCGAGCCGGAGGTCTCACGGCGCCTCGCCCAGCGCATCCACACGGAGGCCTTCCGTATCTCCCGCATCATCGACGACCTCCTCGACCTGTCCCGCATCGAGAGCGAGTCGTCGCCGCCGCGCGAACCCGTGCTCGTCAACCTCGTCATGGCCGAGGCGGCCGAGCGGGTCCGGGCCGCCGCGGAGCAGCGGCAGGTCACCGTGAAGCTGGAGGAGCCCGACCCGCCCCTCGCTGTCCTCGGCGACCGCCGCCAGCTCACCTCCGCGGTCTACAACCTGCTCGAGAACGCCGTGAAGTTCTCCTACGAGGGCGGCGTCGTGCTCTGCAGCGGCGCCGTCGAGGGTGACGAGGCGGTCATCGCCGTGACCGACCGCGGCATCGGCATCCCGTCGCGAGACCTCGAGCGCATCTTCGAGCGCTTCTACCGGGTCGACCACGGCCGGAGCCGCTCGACGGGAGGGACCGGCCTCGGCCTCGCTATCGTCCGCCACGTGGCGCAGAACCACCACGGGAGCGTGACCGTGGAGTCGCGCGAGGGCGAGGGAGCGACCTTCACCCTCCGGCTGCCCCTGCACGGGCGGGGCGAGCCGTGAGCGGGCCGACGACCGAGCACGCGTCCAGTGGCCAGATCAACGTGCTGCTGGTGGAGGACGAGGAGTCCTTCGTCGACGCGCTCGTCGTCGGGCTCGAACGCGAGGGCTTCGCCCTCACCGTCGCGCGAGACGGCATGGAGGCGCTCGCCAGGTTCCAGGAGCACGAGCCCGACCTCGTCCTGCTCGACGTGATGCTGCCGAGGATGTCGGGCATCGACGTGTGCCGCTCGATCCGGTCGCGCTCGTCGGTCCCCATCATCATGGTCACCGCCAAGTCGACCGAGATCGACACCGTCGTGGGCCTCGAGGTCGGCGCCGACGACTACGTGGCGAAGCCGTACCGACTGCGCGAGCTCGTGTCGCGCATGCGAGCCGTGCTGCGCAGGACGCCGCGCGAGCTGCCCCCGGCCGCGCCGCGCGAGAGCGCGCCGGCGGCTCCGCCCGCGGCCGGCAACGTGCTCGAGGTCGCCGGCGTCCGCCTCGACCTCGACCGCCACGAGTGCACCGTACGGGGCCAGGAGGTGAGCCTCCCCCTCAAGGAGTTCGAGCTGCTCGAGCACCTCCTCCTCAACGCGGGCCGGGTGGTGACGCGCGACAGCCTGATCGACCGCGTCTGGGGCCTCGACTACGTCGGCGACACGAAGACGCTCGACGTCCACGTGAAGCGCCTGCGCTCGAAGATCGAGCCGGACCCCTCGCGGCCGACGCTCATCACCACCGTGCGCGGCGTCGGCTACCGCTTCGAGGTCCCGCGCCCGCGCTGAGCGACCGGCGCTAGCCTCCGACGGGATGCCGAGCATCGAGGTCCAGGACCTCGTCGTCCGCTACGGCGCGCGCGTCGCCGTCGACCGGGTGAGCTTCGTCGTCGACCCGGGCGAGGTCGTGGCGCTGCTCGGGCGCAACGGAGCGGGCAAGACGACGACGGTCGAGACCCTGGAGGGCTACCGCCGCCCCGACGAGGGACGCGTGCGCGTCCTCGGCCTCGACCCCGTCGCCCACCACGACGCGCTCGTCGGGCGGATCGGGGTCATGCTCCAAGGTGGCGGCCTCTACCCGATGATGCCGCCGGAGCGGGCCATCCGGCTCTTCGCCGCGTACTACGAGCACCCCCGCGACCCGGCCGAGCTGGTCGAGCTGCTCGGCCTCGCCGAGGTGGCGCGCACGCCGGCGAAGCGCCTCTCGGGTGGCGAGCGCCAGCGGCTGTCGCTCGCGCTCGCGCTCGTCGGCCGGCCCGAGGTCGTCTTCCTCGACGAGCCCACGGCGGGCGTCGACCCGAGTGGCCGCCTCGTCATCCGGCGCGTCGTCGCCGACCTGCGTGCCGAGGGGGCCGCCGTCCTGCTCACCACGCACGAGCTCGCCGAGGCCGAGCGCATCGCCGACCGGGTGGTGATCCTCGAGCGCGGCCGGGTCGTCGCCAGCGGGGCGCCCGGCGACCTCGCGGCGCCCGAGGCGGCGATCCGTTTCGCCGCTTCGGGCCGCGTCGACCTCGACGCGCTCGGCGAGGCGCTGCACGCGCCGGTGACCGAGGAGGCGCCCGGGCGCTACCGGGTCGCGGCCGTCCCCGACCCCACCACCGTCGCCACGCTCACCGCCTGGCTCGCCGACCACGACGTCGCGCTCGCCGACCTGCGCACGGGGGGGCGCAGCCTCGAGGAGGTCTTCCTCGAGCTCGTCGGACCCGACGGCGACGGGCTCGGCGCCCGATGAGCCGGCGCGCGCTCGCCGCGCAGTTCGCCGCCGAGGTCCGCATGACCCTCGAGCGCGGCGAGTCGCTCCTCGTCACCTTCGGCATCCCGATCGGCCTCCTCGTCTTCTTCAGCGAGGTCCCGGTCCTGCCGACCGGCACCGCGCGGCGGATCGACTTCCTCGCCCCGGGCGTCCTCTCCCTCGCGGTGATGTCGACGGCGATGGTGAGCCTCGGGATCGCCACGGGCTTCGAGCGCAGCTACGGCGTGCTGAAGCGGCTCGGCGCCACCCCCCTCGGGCGGCGGCGGCTCCTCGCCGCCAAGATCGCCGCGGTCCTCGCCGTCGAGTGCGTCCAGGTGCTCGTCATCGGGGGCATCGCTGCGGGGCTCGGCTGGCGGCCGCCGAGCTCGACCGGTCTCGGCGTGCTC
Source organism: Acidimicrobiales bacterium (assembly GCA_035294085.1). Lineage (NCBI taxonomy): Bacteria > Bacillati > Actinomycetota > Acidimicrobiia > Acidimicrobiales > Acidimicrobiales bacterium. The sequence continues at coordinate 9,125 of DATGLP010000021.1, forward strand.
GCCGCGCTGGTCGCCACCGTCGCATTCGGCGGCATCGGCCTCCTGCTCGCCGGGACCCTCCGTGCCGAGGTCAACCTGGCGGTCGTGAACGGACTGTACGTGCTCCTCCTCCTCCTCGGCGGGATCGTCTTCCCGCTCGACAGGCTCGGCGGCGGCGCGCCCGTCGCGCGGGCGCTGCCGGCCGGCGCGCTCTCGGAGGTGCTGCACGGGACGCTCGGCGCGGGCGGCGGCGCGCCCGCCGGCGCGTGGGCCGCGCTCGGAGCGTGGGCCGTCCTCGCCCCCGCGCTCGCCGCCGCCACCTTCCGCTTCGAGTGACCTCGAGCCCGCTCGCAGCGGCGCTCCGCCCCGGCCCGAGGCGAGGCACCTCCTCGGGCCTTCTACGATGGGGCGCGGTGCGCTCCACTCGCGTCAGCCCTGCCGCGTTCGCCTGGATCGCCTCCCTCGCCGTCGTGTGCTTCGCGCTCCTCGTCGCGACCGGCGGCGCGGTGCGCCTCACCGGGTCGGGGCTCGGCTGCCCCGACTGGCCCAGCTGCTACGCACACCGCTTCACCGCGGCGGCCTCCTTCCACCCGATCGTCGAGTTCTCCAACCGCGTCGTCACGGTCGCCGTGACCGTCGTCTCCGCGGTCGCGTTCGTGGCGGCCTGGCGCCGCGAGCCCGTGCGCCGCGACCTCGTCGTCCTGTCCGGCGGGCTCGTGGCCGGCATCGTCGCCCAGATCGTGCTGGGGGGGCTCGTCGTGCTCTTCAGGCTGAACCCCTACCTCGTTGCGCTCCACTTCCTCCTCACCTTCGCCGTGCTCGGCGACGCCCTCGTGCTCGCGCACCTCGCACGATCCCCTCGGACCCCCCGCGAGCCGCTCGTCGGGCGCGACCTCCTCTGGCTGTCGCGACTCGAGCTCGGGACCTTCGCGCTGCTCGTGACCATCGGCACCGTCGTGACCGGCGCAGGACCGCACGCCGGCGGCCCCGGCGCGAAGCGGATCGACGTCGCGTTCCGCGACATCGCCGAGCTGCACTCGACCGTCGCGCTCTTCCTCATCGGCGGCGTCCTCGCGACCCTCTTCGCCCTCCACCAGGCGGGCGCTCCCGCCCCCGTGCAGCGCCGTGCGCGGCGCCTGCTCGAGGTGCTCGCGCTGCAGGGCGCCCTCGGCTACATGCAGTACTTCCTCCACGACGCCGCCACGGTCGTCGAGCTCCACCTCATCGGGGCGACGATCGCGTGGTGCGCGTTCGTCGGCTACTACCTGTCGCTGCACCGCCACCCGGCGACCGCGCCGGCCGCCGGACTCGGCGCCGAGGAGCCCGCCGCGCTCCTCAGACCGGTCGCAGGCGTGCGCGCGCCGTGAGCGAGCCCCTCCTTCCCAGCGCGCGGGCCGAGGGCGAGGGCCGCGTGGGCTCGACCGGGACGCTGACGCGCCTCGCGCACGACGAGGAGGTCGGGGAGGAGACGCGTGCCGACCACCCCTGGCTCGTCGTCGTCTGGAACGACCCGATCAACCTCATGAGCTACGTGACCTACGTGTTCCAGAAGCTCTTCGGTTACTCGCGCGAGAAGGCGACGAAGCTCATGCTCGACGTGCACCACAAAGGACGCGCCGTCGTCGCGAGCGGGCCGCGGGAGCGGGCCGAGCTCGACGTCGCCCGCCTGCACCGTCACGGGCTGTGGGCGACGCTGGAGCACCCCGATTGACGCGGCGGCGCCACCTGTTCCGCCCGAGCGCCCGAGGCGGCTTCGACGTCGAGCTGCGCGAGGACGAGCGCGCGCTGCTGGCGGCGCTCCCGGCGCGGCTGATCGCGGCGCTCGAGCGGGTCGGCGCGAGCGACGCGCCGGTGCCCGAGAGCCTGCGGCGCCTCCTCCCCCCCGCCTACCTGACCGACGCCGCGGCCGAGTCGGCCTACGTCCGGCTCGTGCGCAGCGAACTCGTCGCCGAGCACCGGGCGGCGCTCGACCTGCTCGTCGCAACGGCCGGGACGACCCACCTTCGTGCGAGCGAGCTCGAGTCCTGGCTGCTCGCCGTCAACGACCTGCGGCTCGTGCTCGGGACCTCCCTCGAGGTGACCGAGGACGTACGCGAGCTCGACCCCGACGATGCGCGCTACGGCGAGTGGGTCTGCTACCACTACCTCTCCTACCTCGCCGAGGAGGCGGTCGAGGCCTTGAGCGGGCTGCTGCCGCCCGCCAACCCGCTGGCAGGGGACGACCTGCCCGACGACCCGTGGGGCGACCCGCCCGGCGGGCTGCGCTGGGACGGCACGCCTGCACCGGGCGGATGACCGCCGCCCTGCCCCGTCTCGTCACCCTCATGGGGTCCGGCGAGCTGGCCCCGACCATGGTGAAGGTCCACCGCTCCCTCCTCGGACGCCTCGGTCCGCCGCCGGTCCCCGCGCTCCTCCTCGACACCCCCTTCGGCTTCCAGGAGAACGCCGGCGAGCTCGCCGCCAAGGCGGTGCGGTACTTCGCCGAGAGCCTGCGCACGAAGCTCGAGGTGGCGAGCCTCGACCGGCCGGCGGCCGGGGAGCCGGACACCGGCGTGCTCGCCGAGGAGGAGCTCGCGCTGCAGCTGCGCAGGGCCCGCTACGTCTTCTCGGGCCCGGGCAGCCCGAGCTACGCACTGCGGCGCTGGCGGGGGACGGTCGTCCCGCAGCTCCTCGCCGACAAGCTCGCCCACGGCGGGGCGGTCACCTTCGCGAGCGCCGCGGCGCTCACCCTCGGCGCCTACACCGTCCCCGTGTACGAGGTCTACAAGGTCGGCGAGGACCCCCACTGGCTCGAAGGGCTCGACGTGCTCAAGGTCGCGGGACTGAAGGTGGCGGTCATCCCGCACTTCAACAACGCCGAGGGGGGGACCCACGACACGCGCTTTTGCTACCTCGGCGAGCGACGGCTGCGCTGCATGGAGGAGCAGCTCCCCCCGGACTGCTTCGTGCTCGGGATCGACGAGCACACGGCGCTCGCGTGCGACCTCGACGCCCGACTCGCGACGATCGAGGGTCTCGGGCTCGTGACGGTGCGCCACGCGGGACGATCCACCACCTTCGAGCCGGGGGTGGTGCCGCTCGACGCGCTGGCCGAGGCAGCCTTCGTCGGGCGGTCCCGACGCCCGCGCGAGCGTGCGGCCACCGCCGAGCGCGAGGAGGCGGCCGCCGGCAGCCTCGCCGCTGCGCCGATCGCACGGATCGCCCACGACCAGGAGCAAGCCTTCGACGCGGCGCTGGGACGCGCCGACGCGCGCGGCGCGGTCGAGGCCGTCCTCGAGCTCGAGCGCCGGCTCGGGGAGTGGGCGACCGACATCCCCCAGGGCGACGAGCTCGACCGGGCGCGCGCCAGCCTGCGCGCCATGGTCGTCGAGCTCGGCAGGCTCGCCGAGCCGGGCGTACGCGGACCCGTCGAGATCCTCCGCCCCTTCGTCGAGCTCCTCCTTGCGGTGCGCGAGGAGGCGAGGGCGGCGGGGGACTTCGGCACCGCCGACCGCATCCGGGAGCGGATGGCTCGCCTCGGCGTCGAGGTTCGGGACACGCCGCACGGCCCGCAGTGGCTGCTGCGCGCCCAGCCCGACCAGGAGGGATCCGGGCCGACCCGCTGGTAGTCTCGGGCGCTCGCGCGACCGGCCCCCATCGTCCAGCGGCCGAGGACGTCGCCCTTTCAAGGCGGAAACACGGGTTCGAATCCCGTTGGGGGTGCGCCTTCGGCGGATCGCGCGTCGCGGCGCGGCCCGGCGCTCGGCGGTGCTGCCCGCGTTGATCGGCAGGGCGCGCCGCGTGAGAATGCCACCGGCGCGCCCGTCGCGACCCCGCCCCCGACCCGGAGCCCTCGATGCCACGAGCACGCACCCCAGCCCTCCTCGCCGCCGGCGCCCTCGTGCTGAGCGCCGGCCTCGCGGCGGCAGGCGCCTTGCCGGCGAGTTCGGCCGCGTCGGCCCGGGCACGGCCGGCGAGCGCCGGCGCCACCAGCGTCGTCTACAGCTTCGGGGTCGTCGGCACCGGGTTCGGGCCGAAGATCACGTCGCTCGAGCACCGCGTCCCGAGCCAGGTGCGCGGGATCCCCGGCACGGTCGTCGAGGTGGCGACGTCGAACTCCGACACCTACGCGCTGACCGCCGCCGGGACCGTGTGGGCGTGGGGCGCGGGCGCCAACGGCGAGCTCGGGAACGGCACCACCACCCCGTTCGCCGGTACCCCGGTCGAGGTGCACCTCCCAGCCGGCGTGCGGGTCACGGCCCTCGCCAACCCGATGCCCTACGACTCGGCGCTCGTCGTCGACTCCACGGGGCGCGTCTACGGCTGGGGGTACAACTGGCGGCACTCCATCTGCCTGGCCCGCACCGACGTGCTCACCCCTCGCCCGCTCCCGCTGTCGGGCGTGACCCTCGCGGTCGGCGCCGGGGGCCACAGCCTCTTCGACGCCGGCGGTCGCGTCTACGCCTGCGGGCGCAACAGCGCGGGCGAGCTCGGCGACGGGACGACGGCCGACGCGGCGACGCCCACGCCGGTGCACCTGCCCGAAGCGCCGGTGCGCGCGCTCGTCGCCTCCTGGCAGGACTCGGGAGCGCTGCTCGCCAACGGGTCCTACTACGACTGGGGCTTCAACCGCGGCGGCCAGCTCGGCGACGGCACGACCGTGCCGAGCTCGCTGCCGGTCAGAGTCCACCTCCCCGGCCCCGTCCGCACGGTGTCGCAGGGGGGCAGCCGGGCGACGAACGGCCAGACGCTCGCCGTCCTCGCCGACGGTTCGGTGTGGGCCTGGGGCGACGGCTCCTACGGCCAGCTCGGCGACGGCACGACGGCACCCTCGCGCCGCCCGGTGCGCGTCGCGTTCCCCCCTGGCGTGCGCATCCGCCAGGTCTTCTCCGGCGGCGACTCGAGCTACGCGCTGAGCGCGACGGGAACGCTGTGGTCGTGGGGCGGCAACCGCTACGGCCAGCTCGGCGACGGCACGACGACGCCGAGGGCACGGCCGGCACCGGTCGGGCTGCGCCTCAGCGAGATCTCGGCCACGGCCACGAACGCCGCCGGGCTGGTCTCAACCGGGAGCGCGGACGCCCGCCGACCGGGCGCGTGAGGCGAGTCCCGACGCGGCGCGCCCCAGCGAAGCGCGCGCGGCCGCGGTCGTCCACCGGCCGGCCCCGGTAGCATCGGCGCGAAGCCCGGGGCCCAGCCGGCAGCCGGCGCGCAGCCACGCCGGGCAGGAGGGCACGCCCTTGCCGGGAGGAGCCACGTGACCGTCGACGGAGCGCGCGAGCTGCCCGGCGCGAGCGCGCGCCCCCGGCGGCGGCGCACGATCGGCGCGATCTCGCTCACGGCCCTCGCGGGGACGGCCGCCGTCCTCGTCGGCGTGATCGGCCGGGGGGGCGCGACGCCGGCTCCGCCGCCGCTCGCGCGCGGCGTCCCGAGCGCGCTCGCGGACCTCATGGGCCTCTCAGCGCTCCCCGCCAGGGCCGCTCCCGCCTTCACCCTCGTCGACCAGCACGGACGGCGCGTGTCGCTCCGGTCGCTGCGCGGCCGGGCCGTCGTGCTCGAGTTCATGGACCCCCACTGCGTGGACGTCTGCCCGATCGTCGCCCAGGAGTTCGTCGACGCCTATCGCGACCTCGGAGGGACCGCCGCTCGCGTCGACTTCGTGGCCGTGAACGTCAACCCCTACCACCGGGCGGTCTCGGACGTCGCCGCCTTCACGCGCGAGCACGGGCTGAGCGCCATCCCGAGCTGGGAGTTCCTCACTGGTCCGGTGCGCCGCCTCGAAGCCGTGTGGCACGGCTACGACGTCTACGTCCACGCACCGAGCAGGAACGCCGACGTGATCCACACGTCGATCGTCTACTTCATCGACCCGCTCGGGCGCGAGCGCTACGTGGCCGCTCCCCAGGTGGACCACACCGCTTCGGGAAGGGCCTACCTCCCACCCGCGCCCCTCGCGGCCTGGGGCAGGGGGATCGCCACCGTGGCGCGCGACCTCGCCGCCTGAGGCGCGCGAGACCGCGAGGCGGCTGCCCGCTGGACCGAAAGTCCCTACCTGGTCGAGCCAGGCCTCCACAAGATGACCCCTGTGGAGGCGAGGCGCAGCGGTGAGGAGGCCGGCTCGTGGTGGTGAGCCCGGCCGAGCTGCACGAGCTTGCCGCTCGGCGCGGCGAGCCGGTGACCACGACCCTGTACCTCGACGTCGACGGCCGCCGGCGCCCGCGCCACGCGAGCCTGGCCGGCGAGCTGGCCGAGCTGGCGCGCGCCGCGCGCGCGGCGTCCGCCGAGCTCGACGAGGAGGCGCGCGACGCGGTCGCCGCCGAGCTCGCCCGCATCGAGGCGTGGTTCGCCTCGGGCGTGGACCGCCGAGGGCTGCGGGGGCTCGCCGTCTTCTCGTCGACGGACGACGGCGACGTCCGCGTCGTGCCCCTCGCCGCGCCGGTGAGCGCGCAGGCGCACGTCGGCGAGCACGCCCACCTCGGCCAGCTCGTCGCAGCGCTCGGCGACTGGCCGCCGACGCTCGTCGCCCTCGTGGACGACGAGCACGCTCGCCTGTTCCACCTGGAGCTCGGCGAGATCGAGGAGCACGAGGGCCCCGTCAGCGAGCACGCACGCCGGGTCGACACCGACACCGAGCTCGGCGCCTTCGAGCGGCGCGCCGAGGAGGCCGTCCGCCGGCACCTGCGCGCCGTCTCGGCGAGCGTCGAGGCCGAGGTGGCCCGTTCCCGCGTCGAGTGGGTCGTTCTGGCGGGACCATCGGGCCCCGCACTGGCGGAGGTGCTGGCGCCGGCGACGCGTCGCCTCGTCGCCGGCGTCGTCCCGCTCGAGGTGCGCGCGACCGCGGCGCAGGTCGCCAAGCGGGTCCGGCCCGTCGTCGAGGCGGCGATCCGAGCGCGGCGGCGGGCGCTCCTCGCCTCGCTCGCCGACGAGGCAGGTGCCCAGGGACGGGCCGCGATCGGTCTCGCGGACACGGTCACGGCGCTCGAGGCGCGCGACGTGGAGGCGCTCGTCGTGCGACGCGGCTACCACGTGCCCGGCGTCCGCTGCCCGGCCTGCGGCCTGCTCCAGGAGCGCAGAGCGACCTGCGCGCGCTGCGGGGCACCGACGAGGGGGGTCGGCGACCTCGTCGGGGAGATCATCGCCGAGGCCCTCCTCGAGGGAGCCGACGTCGAGATCGTCGACGAGCCCGTGGCGACGGGTTCCATCGGCGTCCTCGAACGCCACTGAGAGCAGGAGCGCGCGATGCCCGATGGCGTGATGCGGTGGTTCGACGAGGAGGCCGGCGAGGGCCTCGTGGTACGGGCCGGCCAGCGCTTCAGAGCCTGGGCGGGTGACACCGAGCCCGACGCGCGCCAGCCGGGAGCGCGGGTCCACTTCGACGCGAAGGAGGTCGACGGCGTCGCGCGAGCGGTCAACGTGTCGCTGCGGCACGGCACCCGCGTGTCGCGGCGCCAGGACGACTTCGCCACCCTCGCCGGCGCGCGCCGTGCCGAGGCGAAGGGGCCGGAGCCCTTCGCCGGCGTCCACCCCGAGCTCCTGCCCGCCTACCTCGCGCACCCGATCGAGCTCGTGCGGCGGTGGGCGGACGACCTCGCGCGCGGCGACGTCGACGCGGCCCTCGCGCTCTACGCGCCCGATGCGAGAATCTCGGTCGGGGACGTCAAGGTGGCCGGTCGGCGCAACCTGCAATCCCTGCTCGAAGGCCACCCGGTCCGCGGCTCGCGACGGCGAGCCCGCGTCCGAGGCGTGGACGGCGAGTTCGAGGCGGTGTGGGAGCCCGCCGAGCCAGGCGAGCGTGGCGTCGCCGTTCGCTGCCGCGTCGAGCGCGGACTGCTCAGCGAGCAGCGCTTCACGGACATCCACCCCGTCGGCCGCGCCGGCGCGCCAGCGGCGGCGCCGTTCCCGATCGAGGTGGTCGTGCGCGGGGCGGTGGCGCGAGAAGCGGTCGCCTACGCCCGCAGCCGACTCGCCGACATCGCCAGCTTGAAGGGACGGCGCGTCCTCTTCGCCCGGATCCGGCTCTCGGAGCTCGCCGACCCGGCGCGCTCGCGCCCGTCGGTCTGCGAGGTCGAGATCGACCTCGACGGGGACCTCCTGCGCGCGCACGTCGCGGCGCGCTCGATGCACGAGGCCGTCGACCTCGTCCAGCGCCGCGTGCGCGACAAGGCGGAGCACCTCGAGCAGCGGCGCCTCGCCAGGCGCCGCGAGACCGGGGCGGCCGCACCCGGAAGGTGGCGGCACGGCGACCTGCCGACGGCCCGGCCCGAGCACTACGAGCGACCGGTGGAGGAGCGCCAGCTCGTACGGCACAAGACCCTCGCCACCGAGGAGCTCACGCTCGACGAGGCGGCGTTCGACATGGAGCAGCTCGACTTCGACTTCTACCTGTTTCGCGACCTCGAGACGGGCCTCGACAGCGTGCTCGAGCGCCTCGACGGCGGGGGGTTCGTGCTGCACCAGCTCGGCGAGCCCGCGGGCGAGCCACCCGCTGCCACCGTGCCGGTCGTTCGCTCCCCCGCGCCGGTGCCCACGCTGAGCGTCGACGAGGCGATCGAGCGCCTCAACCTCGGCAAGGAGCGCTTCGTCTTCTTCCGCCACCCGCGCACCGGCCGAGGCGCCGTCGTCTACCTGCGCTACGACGGGCACTACGGGCTCATCACCTGCGAGGAGTCACCATGAGGACGAGCGCGAAGCGGCACGCGACGATCGGGGGCCGCCGATGAGCCCGGAGCGTCCAGGCGAAGGCGGGGAGCCGACCACGGCGGGCCCGCCGGGCGAAGCGGTCGAGGGTCCGCTCGAGGACGACGCGGCGGTGCTGCGCGAGCCCGTCACGCTCGAGCCCTCGCTCCTCGACGAGGCGGAGCTCGACCGGCAGTGGGCGGACGAGCCTTCCGACCTCGCGGGCGAGGAGGACGAGGAGGCCGCCGTCGAGGCGAGGACCGCGCTCGAGCCGCCGCTGGAAGCCTTCGACGAGACGATCGAGCCCGAGGAGCTCGAGGAGCGCCTCGAGAGCGAGGCCGAGGCGGCCGAGGAGGTGTCCATCCACGAGGAGGAGCCCGTCCTCGAGGCGCTCCTCGACGAGGGGACGCCGCTCGAGGAGCTGCCCGCGGACGCCGTCGCCGACGAGCTCGAGCTGGAGCGCGAGGGCGGGCCGGCGGAGGCACGCGCCGAACGGACCTGGCGGCCTCCCCCGCTGCTGCCTCGGGTGGTCCCGACGGAGACGCAAGGTACCGGGGGGACGATCGACCTCGAGGTCGCCCGCCGCCGCCTGCTCGCCGAGCGAGCCCGCCTCGAGCGCCTGCGCGGCGACCTCGAGGAGGGGGGGCTGCGCAGCCGGAGCGAGCAGGAGGACCTGTCCGAGCTCTCGGCCGTCGACCAGCACCCGGCGGACCAGGGAACCGAGACCTTCGACCGCGAGCGCGACGTCTCCCTGCGGGACCAGGTCGAGGGCGAGCTCCTCGAGATCGAGCGGGCCCTGCAGCGCGTCGAGGCCGGTACCTACGGCCGCTGCGAGGCGTGCGGGCGCGCCATCGGCGAGGACCGCCTGGAGGCCGAGCCGGCGACGCGCTTCTGCCTCGAGGATCAGCTGGCGGCCGAGCGCGAGGCCTTCGCCGAGGTCCCCGAGTCCGAGGCCTGACCGGGCGGCACGGCCCGGGAGCCCGCCGCGCCCGGCCTCGCCGGTTGCGCCCGCTCGTGCTCGCCGGGGATAGTTGCCGACGAGCGCGGCGGCCGACGGGACGCTGCCGGGTGCCGAGCGGGGGTGGCCGTGGACGAAGCGCAGTGCCTGCCGGACGCGCTCGCGGCCGGCGGCGTCTCGGCCGTGCCCCTCGTGCCGACGGCCGGCGAGCTCGAGCGGGGCACGCGCGTCGCGAGGATCGTGACGCACGGGGAGCAGGTTGCGGCCGACGCGGCCGACGACGCGCGAGCGAGCCGACGGCCGGGCGTGTGCCCGGCGCACCGGTCCGGCGCGCTCGTCGGGAGGAGGCGGGGGGCGCGCCGGCGCGCCGCGTGGCACGCCGGAATGGCCGGGCACGGTCGCGTCGCGGCGAGAGGACCGTCGGCGCGTGGCTCGCTCGTCGCCGTCGTGGGCTCTGCCGACGAGCGCGGCGGTCCGGCGACGGCCTTCCGTCCGAGCCAGCCCGCCCGCCCGCGGGGCGCGCGGCCGGCGAGGCCCGAGGCTGCGCCGGTGGCGTCGCCGCACCGCCAGTGACTCGAGCAGGAGGACCAGGAGGACCACACGTGCAGCACGCGCCCGCGGAGCCCGTCGCCCCCACCGGAGCCGAGGTCCTCGCCGAGATGCTCGCCGCCTACGGCGTCACGCACCTGTTCATGGTCCCCGCCGTCCTCCGGCGCACGATGGCGGAGCTCGAGCGCCGGACCTCGATCGCCCGGATCCACACCCACGGCGAGAAGGCGGCGGCGTACATGGCGGACGGCTACGCGCGCGCCGCGCGCCGTCCCGGGGTGTGCGCGGCGCAGGTGGTCGGTGCGCTCAACCTCGCCGCCGGGCTGCGCGAGCCGTGGCTCGCCCACTCGCCGGTCATCGCCTTCACCGGCGGGCGGGACCCGGCGACGAAGTTCCGCCCCGTCTACCAGGAGGTCGACGACCTCCCCGCCTTCGAGCCGGTGACGAAGCTCAACGCGACGATCGACGACGTCGCGCGCGTCCCGGACATGGTGAGCCAGGCCTTCCGCGTCGCCACGTCCGGCTGCCCGGGGCCGGTCCACCTGCAGCTGCGAGGCAACGAAGCCCAGATCGACGCCGAGCGCGCCGAGATGGGCCCCCTCGTCGACGCTCGCTTCGCCACGCTCCCCCCGTTCCGGCCGGTGGCGGACGACGGTGCGATCCGCGAGGCGCTCGGCCACCTGCGCGCGGCGCGCCGCCCGGTGCTCGTGGCGGGTGGCGGCGTCGTCGCCTCCGGCGCGGCGCGCGAGCTCGTCGCCCTCGCCGAGGGGCTCGCCCTCCCCGTCGCGACGTCCCTGAACGGCAAGGAGGTGATCGCGGGAAGCCACCCCCTCGCCGTGGGCGTCGTCGGCGCGTACTCGCGCGCCAGTGCCAACCAGGTCGTCGACCGGGCGGACCTCGTCTTCTTCGTCGGGACCGAGACCGGCAGCATGACGACGCACTCCTGGCGCGTCCCCGAGATCGGGACGCCCGCCCTTCAGCTCGACATCGAACCCACGCACCTCGGGCGGAACTACCCCCTCCTCGTCGCGCTCGCGGGCGACGCGAAGGCGACCCTCGCTCGGATGCTCGAGCTCGCCGGCGACGAGACCCCGGCGCGCGACGCGTGGCTCGAGGAGGTCCGGGAGCTGTGTGCCTCCTGGCGGCGCGAGCAGGCACCGCTGCTCGCCTCCGAGGAGGCGCCGACTCGACCCGAGCGCCTCTGCGCAGAGCTCGCCGAGCTCGTCGAGGACGACGCCATCGTCGTCGTCGACACGGGCCACGCCGGGATCTGGATGGGGGCCATGTTCGACGTCCGCTCGCCGGACCAGCGCTACCTGCGAAGCTGCGGCCACCTCGGCTGGGCGTTCCCCGCCGGCCTCGGGGCGCGCTGCGCGCGCCCCGACCGCCCCGTCCTCGTCTTCACCGGGGACGCCGGCTTCTGGTACCACATCGCCGAGCTCGAGACGGCGGTGCGGTGGGGCATCGACACGGTGACGGTCGTCAACAACAACAGCGCCGGCAACCAGTCCAAGCGGGGCTTCGAGCGCGCCTACGACGGCCAGCCGACCGAGCGCTCGCGCGAGCTGTGGACCTTCACCGACGTCGACTTCGCACGCCTCGCCGAGGACGTGGGCGCGTTCGGGGTGCGGGTCGACAAGCCGGGCGATCTCGCTGGCGCCATCGCCCGGGCGCGGGCCTCGGGCCGACCCGCGGTCGTCGACGTCCGGACCGACTGCGAGATCCTCGCACCCACGCCGTGGACCCCCGCCCCGCGGTGACGAGGCGGCACGGCGCCGGCTGGACGCCTCCCGAGGAGAGGAGCGAGCGATGAGCGAGACGCGGCCGAGCATCGAGACGGTGCGCGCCCTTGCGGCCAGGTACTCGAACTGGGGGCGCTGGGGCCCCGACGACCAGCGCGGCACGCTCAACCACGTGCGCGAGGAGGACCGGGTCAAGGCCGCGTCCCTCGTGCGCGCCGGCCGCGCCATCTCGATGGCGCTCCCGTTCGACGAGCACGGACCGCAGCAGGGCAGCTTCAACCGGTTCAACCCGATCCACCTCATGACGCGCGACGGCGCGGACGCCCTGGCGGGCACGTCGGTGCGCGACTTCTACGGGGGCGACGACCGCCACTTCCGCGGCACGGACGACATCGTGATCATGCCGCTGCAGTGCGGGACGCAGTGGGACTCCCTGGCCCACGTCGTGTTCGAGGGCAGGATCTACAACGGCTACGGGGCCGACCAGGTGTCGAGCAAGGGAGCGCTGAAGAACGACATCGCGAACGCGGCGAGCGACATGGTCGGGCGAGGCGTGCTCCTCGACGTCGCGCGCAGCCGCTCGGTCCCGTGGCTCGAGCCGGGCACGCCGATCGGGGCGGAAGACCTCGAGGCGGCCGCGCGCCGGGAGGGGGTCGACGTCGGGCGGGGCGACTTCGTCTTCGTCCGCACGGGTGCGCTCGCCCGGGTGCGCGCCGAGGGCAGGTGGGGAGACTACGCAGGCGGCCCCGCCCCGGGTCTCGGCCTCGCGAGCGTCGAGTGGGTGGCGGATCACGAGATCGCTGCCATCGCCACCGACACCTGGGGGATGGAGGTGCTGCCGAACGAGACGCCCGACGTCTTACAGCCGCTCCACATCATCTTCATCGTGTACCTGGGCCTGTCGGTCGGCGAGATCTTCGACCTCGAGCGCCTCGCCGAGGACTGCGCGAGCGACGGCGTCTACGAGTTCCTCTTCTGCGGGCCCCCGCTGCCCTTCACACGCGCCGTCGGGTCGCCCCTCAACCCGATGGCGATCAAGTAGGCCGTGGCTCGCCGAGACAGGTCAGGGCCCGAGGGCGACCGGCAGGCCGCGACCGGCGCGCCCGACCGGAGGACGTGGCGCTCCCCGCCGGGCTCGGACGGCGCCGCGCAGCGGACGGCAGCGGGCGCGCCGGCACGCCCGCAGCACCGCGAGGGCCGGTCGGTCGAGACCGCCGTCGACCTTCGACTCGTCCAGGAAGAGGGCAGGTGCAGTCGGTAGGGTTCATCGGCCTCGGGATCATGGGCGCCCCCATGGCGGTCAACCTCGCGCGAGCCGGCTTCGACGTCGTGGGGTTCAACCGCACCCCGGACAAGACGAGGCGGGTCGCCTCGAGCGGCGTGCGCCCGGCCTCGTCGATCGCCGAGGCAGTGACCGGGCGCGAGGCCGTGATCACCATGGTCCCCGACTCGTCCGACGTCCTCGAGGTCGCCCTCGGCGCCGGCGGGGTGTTCGAGCACGCCGCTCCGGGGCTCCTCTACGTGGACATGAGCACGATCCGCCCGGACGTGGCGGCGAGGATCGCGGCCGAAGGGACGGCGCGGGGGATCGACGTCGTCGACGCCCCGGTGAGCGGTGGCGAGGCCGGCGCCGTCGAGGCGACCCTCTCCATCATGGTGGGCGGCACCGAGCGGGCGTTCGAGCGGGCGCGCCCGCTGCTGCAGGCCCTCGGCAGCACGATCGTGCACGTCGGGCCGCCCGGCTCGGGCCAGACGGTGAAGGCGGCGAACCAGCTGATCGTCGCAGCGAACCTCCAGGGCCTCGCCGAGGCCATCGTCTTCCTCGAGGCGCACGGGGTCGAGACGGCCCGCGCCCTCGAGGTACTCCAAGGCGGCCTCGCGGGCAGCGCGGTCCTCGAGCGCAAGGCCCCGAGCATGCTCGCGCGCTCGTTCGACCCCGGCTTCCGCCTCGCGCTGTTCCACAAGGACCTGGGCATCGTCCAGGACGCGGCGCGCGAGCGCGGCGTCACGACGCTGCTCGGAGCGCTCGTCGCACAGATCGTCGGGGCCCTCGTGCGCCGCGGGGATGGCGACCTCGACCACTCGGCCGTGATCCGGCTCGTCGACAGCCTGTCGCAGCCGGCGCCACGCTGAGGCGGCGAGGGACGGCTCGGCACCCCCGGGGCCGAAGCGAGCTCGAGCGGCGCAGCCCGGCGCCTCGCGAGCCGGGCGAGCAAGCAGCCGGGCCCGGCGACGCCAGCGGCCACGTCGCCGGTCACCTCGCGCGCCGCCGGAGTCCCCCGCCGTCGTCCCGGAGGACGACGGCGGGAGTCTCAGGTGGTCGGGACCGGCGTCGATCCGGTGACCTCGCGCCTTTCAGGCGCGATGAGGGCCCTTTCGAGGGGACAGGCAGCCTCCGAGTTTAGGCAAAGTACCAGCTCAGCATGGCCAGAGGTTCCGAACTCGACCGCCATTGTTGACCGCCAGATACCCCTGTTCTCCGTTCGGTGTGGCACGGATGTGTCACGAAGCCCGGCGCTCCTTGGCG
>DATGLP010000022.1 GCA_035294085.1 Acidimicrobiales bacterium
GTCGCCCTGCTCGTAGAGGATCGGCTCGCGCCCTTCGACCAAGATCGCGTAGCGCAGCCCCGGCTTCAGGCGGTTCCAGCCCGGGGTGAGCGTCGAGGTGATGTAGCGGACGTTCTCGTCGTACATGCACAGGATCGCCCCAAGGCCGTGGCGGCGCATCGCCTCGCGTGCCCGGCCGAGGCGGTACTCGCGCATGCGGGCCCAGTTGATGCGCTCCTGCCAGTCCATCCCGACCGTGCCGAACGAGGCCATGGCGCTCCTTTCCCGCGGGTGCGGGCAATCCTATAAAGTGCCGGATCGCCGCGACAGAGCTGGGGGTCCCGTGGGCTACCGCGTCGTCCTGACAGATCAGGTCTTCCCGAGCGTCGACACCGAGCGCGAGCTGCTGGCGACGATCGACGCCACGCTCGAGGTCGCGAGCGGCGAGCGCGCGCAGATCCTCCAGGCGGCCGCCGGCGCGGACGCCATCCTCACCACCTACTACCCGCTCGACCGCGCCTTCATCGAAGGGCTCGAACGCTGCCGGGTCATCGCCCGCTACGGCATCGGCGTCGACAACATCGACCTCGCCGCGGCGGCCGAGCGCGGGATCGTCGTCACCAACGTCCCCGACTACTGCATCGAGGAGGTCGGCGCGCACACCGTCGCCCTCGTGCTCGCGCTCTTGCGCCGCGTGCCCGCGGGCGCCGCCATCGTGGCCGCCGGCGGCTGGGGGATCGAGGGGGTGCGGCCGATCCGGCGCCTCTCGACGCTCGTCCTCGGCCTCGTCGGCACCGGACGCATCGGCCGCTGGGTGGCGGGCGCGCTCGGCCCGCTCGTCGCCGAGGTGCTCGCCTACGACCCCTTCCTGAGCGAACCGCCGCCGGGAACCCGCCTCGTCGAGCTCGACGAGCTGCTCGCGCGCTCCGACGTCGTGAGCCTCCACTGCCCGCTCACCGAGGCGACACGGGGCCTCATCGGCACGGACGAGCTCGCGCGCATGAAGCGCAGCGCCGTCCTCGTCAACACCTCCCGCGGACCGCTCGTGCAGTTCGGTGCCCTGCGCGCCGCGCTCGAGGCGGGCGAGATCGCCGGCGCCGCGCTCGACGTGTTCGAGACCGAGCCGCCGACGCTCCCCTCCCCGGCGGTGCCGAACCTGCTCGCGACGCCGCACATGGCCTTCTACTCCGAGGAGGCGCTCGCCGAGTCACAGGTGAAGGCGGCGACCCAGGTCGTGAAGGTGCTCTCCGGCGAGCCGCCCGACTACCCCGTGCGCTGACGGGCCGGACCGGCGCGCTCGCGCCGGGGTCACGGGAGCGTCCAGCCGCCGTCGACGTAGAGCGCCTGGCCGGTCACCATCGAGGCCTCGTCGCTCAGCAGGAAGGCGACCGGGCCGACGAGCTCCTCGGTCTCGAGCAGGCGCCCCATCGGGATGCGCGAGACGATCCCCGCCCGGAACGACTCGTCCTGCATGAGCGCGCGGTTCTGGTCGGTGAGCGCCGCCGTCGGGCACACCATGTTGACGCGCACGCCCCGCTTCGCCCACTCGAGGGCGAGCACCCTGCCGAGCTGGAGGACGCCGGCCTTGCTCGCCGAGTAGGCGGCCCAGTCGACGATCGCCGAGCTGGCGAAGGTCGAGCCGATGAGGACGATCGAGCCGCCGCTGCCGTCGAGCATCCGCCGGCCCGCCGCGGTGGCGGTGATGAACACCCCCGTGAGGTTGGTGTCGACGACCCGGCGGAACGTCGAGGCGCTCATCTTCTCGGCGGGCCCGACCTCGGTGATGCCGGCGTTCGCGATGGCGCCGGTGACCGGTCCGAAGGCGGCCGTGAGCTCGTCGAGCGCCGCCTCCACCGAGGCCTCGTCCGTCACGTCGGTGCGCACGGCAACAGCCTCGCCACCGGCCGCCTCCACCTCGGCGCGCACGGCCGCCATCTTCTCGACGTCGCGCGAGAGGATCCCGACGCGCGCGCCCTTCCTCGCCAGCCCGACGGCCAGGGTGCGACCGATCCCCTTGCTCGCGCCGGTGATCGCGACGACCGGCCCTCGGCCATCCCACCCGGACGACCAGCGCCCGGCCGCTTCCTCGGACGGACCAACCCCCATGGCGCCCTCCCCACGCGAGCTCGGCCGGCACGACCTGCGAGGCGGGTCCTGGCCGCCGGTCATCGTAGGAGTGGGTCGGTCGCACGGCAAGGCTGTCGCCTCGCCGCGCTCGGCTAGCGTGGCCGCGTGCACGCCGTCGTCATCTCAGGTGGACGCGTCGCCTGGGCAGAGCGGCCCGAGCCGGGCTTCGGCAGCGACGAGCTCCTCGTCGAGGTCCGCGCCGCAGGGCTCAACGGTGCGGACCTCCTCCAGGTCGCGGGCCGCTACCCGCCGCCGCCGGGCTCGCGGGCTGCCGCCGACGTCCCCGGGCTCGAGCTCGCCGGGGTCGTCGTCGCCGCCGGGTCCTCGGTGCGCCGCTTCAGCGTCGGAGACCGCGTCATGGGGCTCGCCGAGGGCGCCGCGCAGGCGGAGCTCGCCGTCCTCCACGAGCGCGTCGCGCTCCCGGTCCCCGCCGAGCTCGACCTCGAGGCGGCCGGCGGCTTCCCCGAGGTCTTCGCCACCGCCTACGACGCCCTGTTCACGCAGGCGCAGCTGGGCGCGGGCGACCGCCTCCTCGTCAACGGCGCGGCCGGCGGCGTCGGCACCGCGGCGGTGCAGCTCGGCGTGGCCACGGGTGCCAGCGTCGTGGCGAGCGTGCGCGCCGAGCACCTGCGCGAGCGCGTCGCGAGCCTCGGCGCCGAGGCGGTCGGACCGGACGGCGCGTTCTCCCGCGGCCCCTACGACGTGGTCCTCGAGCTCGTCGGCGCGGTGAACCTCCCCGGCGACCTCGATGCGCTCGCGACGGGCGGGCGCGTCGTCGTCATCGGCGTCGGTGCCGGCGCCCGCAGCGAGCTCGACCTGCGGGTGCTCATGGCGCGGCGGGGACGGATCCTCGCCTCGACGCTTCGCAGCCGGTCGCTCGAGGAGAAGGCGATCCTCGCGCGCACCCTCGAGCACCACGTCTTCCCGCTCCTCGCCGCGGGACGCGTGCGCGTCCTCGTCGAGGCGACGTACGCCTTCGGCGAGGTCGAGCGCGCCTACGAGCACTTCGCCCGCGGCAAGCTCGGCAAGATCGTCCTCGTCCGGCGCTGAGCGACCGAGCACGCGGGCGAGGCGGGTCGCGCCGCCACGCGGAGCGCGCCGGCCCGCGGCTCGCAGAGATGCCGGGCGCGCCTACCTGCCCGCGGGGCGCCAGCGGTCGAAGTAGTGCTCGATCCGCTTGAAGAGCTCGGTGAGCACGACGCCGAGGACCGACATGATGACGAGCCCGACGAAGACCTTCGTCGTGTCGTAGTTCGACGCTGCGTTGCTCATCATGTAGCCGATGCCCGCCGTCGAGGCGAGGAACTCGGCGACGATCACGCCGACGAGGCCGAGGCCGACCGACAGCCGGATGCCGGTCATGATCGACGGCACGGCCGCCGGCAGCAGGACCGTGCGGAACATGTCCCAGCGGCTCACGCCGAGGGAGCGAGCCATCTCGACCAAGGTCGGGTCGACGGTCCGCACGCCGTTCGCGGTGTTGACGAGGACCGGGAACACCGCGAGCAGGAACACGATGGCGACCGACGCCTTCACCCCGATCCCGAACCACACGATGATGATCGGGATGAGCGCGATGCGCGGCGCCGCGTACGCGAAGCTGATCAGGTAGTCGAGGGCGTAGTTCACCCGCCGGTACCAGCCGATGGCGAAGCCGATGACGACGCCCGCGACCACCGACAGCGCGAAGCCGATGGCGAAGGCGAGGCCCGTCGCCCCGATGTCGCGCCCGAAGGCGGCCGACGTCACGTAGTGGTAGCCGGCGCGCGCGACGAGCGACGGCGAGCTCGCGAAGAGCGGGTTCACCACGCCGAGGTCGGAGCACACCTGCCAGGCGGCGATGACGACCACGATGCTCGCGAGGCCGAGCAGGACGCGCTCGTGGCGACGGTAGAAGCTCGGCCGGCCGCGGGACTCGAGCGCCGAGGCGTAGCGCGGCTCGCCCTGCCCGAGGAGCTGCTCTGCGGCCATGGACCCGGCACGTGCCATCACGCGGCCCTCCCCCTCGCTCGGTCGATCCCCGACACGGACCGCCCTCCTGCCCGCTCGACTCGTCCCGCGTGCGCGCGGCGGCCCACCGTCACGGCCCCTCCTCGGTCGGGCGCCGCTGCAGGACGAGCCGGGACGGGTACCGGCGGGAGTGGTGGTAGGTGTCGGTGCCCCACTTCTCCCCGTAGATGATCTGCACGTAGTCGAGCACCTGCGAATCCGCGTTCGAGAGCTCGAGCACCAGCCGCTCGCCGGGTGAGACGACGAACGAGTACGGCAGGAGCTCGATCTCGAGCTCGTAGACCTCCCCCGGCTCGACCGGCAGCGCGCGCTCGTGGCGGTGGAACGGCCGCAGGTCGGTGCTCAGGCTCGGGTCGAGCTCGCGGTGCGAGGCGCGCAGCCACCCCGCGGCGACCCGGCGCGCGCCGCGCTGGTCGCCGTGGGCGGGAACCACGCTCAGCTTGGCGGCCACGTCGAAGTCCTGCTGGTCGCTCGAGGCGAAGAGGACCACCTTGCCGTCGCCGGTGAACTCGCAGGCCTCGCGAAACGGGCCCGAGGCGAACGTGTTCACCCGCGCGAGGTGGTCGAGCGCTCCCTCCTCGATCGTCGTCGTGCCGAGCATCCACCGCTCGTCGGGGTACGACCATGAGGTCGCGTCCGGCCCGCGCTCCGGGACCTCGTCGACGAGGCTGCCGTCGTTGAGCGACCGGAGCGCACCCGACCGCTCGCCCGACAGGAACCAGGTCACGACCTGCGCGTCCTCGGGCGGCCACGAGCGAGCCGTGCGCAGGCCCGGCCGGCCGGGGATCTTGTAGCGGACGGGCGGGAGGTCCTCCACGCCGGTCTCGACCCCCTTCAGGTAGCGCTCGTACCACGGGAGGATCTCCGCCTCGTGGAACGAGCGCGTCGAGTACAGCTGGAAGGCCTCCCGCGAGCTCATCGCATCGACGACGAGCAGCTTGCGCGGGCCAGCGACGCGGTTGAAGCCGACGACGTTGCCGCGCAGGTGCAGGCCCGCCTTCCCCCAGCAGCCGATGGACAGGACCGGGATGGTGACGCGGTCGAGCTCCCAGAAGGGCGCGCGGCGCCGCTGCCACTCGTCGTCGAAGGGGTGGGACAAGATGTTCGCGATCAGCTTGTACCGATCGCTCCCGAAGACGTCGTGGCCCTGGTCCTGGTGGCGGCTCAGGACGCTCGTGTACCAGTTCGACACGAAGTTCGTCGTCGGGATGCCGCCGTGGTACATCCAGTCGCGGTACATGTCGGTCGCGCCGTCGTAGGCGACGATCGTGGCGAGGTGCGGCGGGCACGTGCGCGCCACGTTCCACTGGCTCCAGCAGAACGCCGACTGGCCGATCATGCCGACGCGGCCCGTGCTCCACGGTTGGGTGGCCACCGTCTCGATGACGTCGTGCACGGCGAGCCCCTCCTCACGCGAGACGAGGTCCCACGCGCCCTCCGAGCGCCCCGTGCCGGGCACGTCGACAGCAACGAAGGCGTAGCCGCGCTCGAGGTACAGGTCGATCGGCCCCGTCTCGCGGAAGGGGAACGCCCAGTAGGCGGGGAGCCCGATGAGCGCCTTCTGGTACGGGGACGCCGCGAGCAGCACCGGGAACGGGCCGCTGCCCTCGGGGAGGTAGGCGTCGGCGCGCACCACCGTGCCGAAGCGCGAGGTCACCTCGAGCTCGATCGGTTCGGGGAGCCACGCCGGCCGGCGCGTTGCAGCCATCGCCTCAGCTCGCCGGCCTCACGCCCGCGGTCGGGCGCGTACGCTCCCCTGCGGCGGCCGGCGCGACGGCGCCGCGGCCGACCGGGCGGTCTCCTCCGTCGGGGTCAACCCGAAGTCGCCTCCGCTTGGAACCATCCCTCTCGCAGCACCTGCCAGATCGACTCGACGACCTCGGTGAACTCCAGGCTGTGCCGCTTGGCGGGGTTGCGGCGCAGGTCCCGGTCGACCTCGACGATCGAGCGGACGGTGCTGCGCGGACCGGGCGAGAGCACGACGACCTTGTCCGAGAGGTAGACCGCCTCGTCGATCTGGTGGGTGACGAGCACGGCGGTCTTCCTCGTCTGCTCCCAGATGCGCAGCAGCTCGTCGCCCATGTGCTCGCGCGTCTGGCGGTCGAGCGCCGAGAACGGCTCGTCGAGGAGGAGCAGCTCGGGGTCGACGGCGAGCGCGCGCGCGAGGTTGATCCGCTGCTGCATCCCGCCGGAGAGCTCGTGGGGGTACGCGTTGCGGAACGCCGCCAGGCCGACGAGCTCGAGCATCTGCGTCGTCCGCTCGTCGATCTCGTCGCGGGGCAGGCGGCGGGCCTCGAGGCCGAACGCCACGTTGCGGGCGACGCTGCGCCACGGCAGGAGCGCCGGCGACTGGAACACGACGGCGCAGGTCCTCGCGGGGCCCGTGACGCGCTCGCCGTTCCAGGTGATCGAGCCGCGGGCGTAGGGGACGAGCCCCGCGACGGCGCGCAGCAGGGTCGACTTCCCGCAGCCGGTCGGCCCGATCACGGACACGAACGATCCCCGGTCCGCGGTGAACGACACGTCCTGCACCGCCTGGTACCAGCTCTCGTGGCGCGGCACGTAGTACTCGATGCCGACGCGCTCCACGACGAGGCCGCTGCGACGCGAGGCGCCTCCCGGCTGGGCGCCGTCGTAGCGCTCCGGCGCGATCGCGCTGTCGCCGCTCTGCACGCCCGTGCTCATCGCCTCGGCGCCTCGGGAGCCGCGTCCTGGTACAGCCGTACCACCACCCGCTGGCAGCACTCTACATCGGCTCGTTCCGGACGCGGCGCGCACGACGGGTGCCCGCGGATGGCGGGCACCCGTCGCGAGGGCCGGCGCCCCGACGGTCCTGGCTCGGCCGGGCGTCCCGTCCGCCGGGATCGGCACCGGTGCGCGCCCCGTCCCTTCAGGGAGCCGGCGCGCACCGCCCGAGCCGCCTTCGAGCTCCGACGCCGCCGTTCCCGGCGCGCCGCGGGAAGTCGCTCCGACGGCCGCGCTGCTGCGCTGCCGCCCACGAGCCGGATCCGGTCACGAGCGCCTCGGCGCGCAGAGCTTCGGGCACCCGAGCTCCTTGTACGCCCGCGCTGCCATCGTCGTCGACCAGAACGAGGCGATGTCCGCTTCGCTCAGGGACTTGCCGGTGGACAGGCTCGTGAGCGCCGCGTCGTTCGCGAGCTCCGCCTTCGTCGGGACCGGGTTGAGCTGGTAGACGTGGATGATGTCGTTGTAGAGCAGCTTCGCCTGCGCCTTGGTGTAGCCGAAGAGCGACTGGATGAGCTTCTCGGTGCGCGCCGGCTGCGTGAGCACGAGCTTCACGCCCTCGAGGATCGACTTGATGAGGCCCAGCACCACCGTGCCGTGCTGGACGAGGAACGACCTCGACACGGCGAGACCCGAGTACCCACCGGTCGGCCCGGCCTGGAGCGGGGTGACGAGGATCTTGGCGCCCCGGACCTTGGACACGGCCGTGACGACGTTGTCGAAGGAGAGGAAGATCGCCTGGGCCTGGCCCGAGATGAAGGCCGTCTCCTGAGCCGTCTCCGTGCCCAGTGACAGGATGTTCACCTTCCCGAACACGCCCGCCTTCACGAGCAGCTGCTTCAACGTGACGTAGGGCGAGGACCCGACCGGAGAGGTGACGATCGTCTTGCCGGCGAGCTGCGCGACGGAGCTGATCCCGGGCGCGACGCCGAGGCCCGCGTCGTCGCGGTTCTCCACGGTCATGACGTCGACGACCGGTGCGCCGCCGAGGGCGGCACGCAGGACCGTGCCGGTGAGCGGGGTGGCCTGGAACGTGCCCGAGACGAGGCCCGGCACGATCGCTGGGACCGACACCGTGTCGAAGGTCACCTTGATGCCGTTGTCGCGGAAGTAGCCGGCGCGGTTCGCGAGGTAGAGGAAGCCCCAGTCGACCGAGGCGCCCGGCAACGCGAACGTCACCGGGAAGAGCGAGCGCGGCTTCGCCTTCTTCTTGTGGACGAGCGTCTTGTGTCCGGCCGCGCCTCGCGCCTTCGCCCGCCCGCTCGCGGCACTCGCGAGGGGCGCGAAGGTGAGGAGCGCGCCGAGCGCCGTGCACGCCGCCAGCAGCACGACGAGACCCCGGTGACCGACGCGGCGCGCGCGGCCGCGCGACACCGCCGTCCTCGGTTGCGTACTCGACGGCACGGTCATGGTGCACCACCCCCCGAGGCCACGCTCGGTGCCAACGTGGCCTGCTCTGAGCCTTCGTTAACGTGATTGTAACTCAGTCGGAATCAAAATGTCACGGATCCCTGGCAACGAGGGACGCCGACTCCGGCGGCGAGCTCCGCCGCCGCAGCTCTGGCGACGTCTCGGCGCGCGGTAGCTCACCGCATCTAGATCGTGCATGGTTCGTGACGAAAGGATGGCCTTGCCCTTCTCCTGCAGCGTAGACGTGGAGTGTGCACGGCTCCACCAGCAATCCACTGAACGGAACGAAAACCTCGGATCCCTCCAGCACGCACGACGACGCGCGCCGGCCCACGATCGCGCGACGACGCGGGTCGCCCGCGAGCTGCGCACCTCCGAGGCGGTGCCGTCGCCGGTCGCCGCGCCAGCGCGAGCGGCCGGCGCCCGCAGCGCTCATGCCGCGTAGATGTAGCGCGCCGGATCGGCCGCGTAGTCGGCGTAGGACCCTTCGCAGGAGATGCCCGGGATCCTCGGTACCCACTCGAGCGCCAGGAGCTCGTCGGGGTCGCCGTGCGCTGCCGCGAGCTCGCGCACCCGTGGGTCGTCGAGGGCGGTGATGTGGCCGTCTCGCACGAGCGTGACGTCCCGCCCCTTCGCCGTCGTGAGCACCATCGTCGGGAAGAGCAGGTGGACGTGCAGGTGACCGTAGGGGACCTGGTTCGCCGCGGCCCACTGCTCCGTCTCGGAGCGCCAGGCCGTCCCGACGCCGACGTGGATCACGCCGGCGCGTCGCCGCTCCCACTCGAAGCCGCCGGACGAGCGCATCTTCACGTTCGACGGGCGGCAGATCTTCGGGTTCGTCCCGAGCGCGACCTCGAGCGGCCAGAACATCCCCGGCCTCGGGTAGCCGGGGTAGAGGATCGACCGGGTCTCCTCGAGCAGCGCCCGCCACCCGTCGCCGTAGGCGCCGCCGCCGCGGATCTCCTGGACGACCCCGCCCTCGACCTCGAGCTCGATGCGCGGGAAGGCGCGCTCGAAGTGGCTCGTCGTCCCGGCGATGACGCCGCGGGTGTCGTGGGACTCGAGGAACGGCGGCAGCGGGTGGAGGTGGAGGTGGCCGAGGACGGGATCGGGAACGCCGAACTTGGAGTGCCGGCCGTCGAAGTACCCCGGCAGGAGCGAGTACCTGAGGTCGGTCCCCTCGGGGTCGGTGAGGTGGATGCTGCCCCCTGGCCCGTCCTCGAGGAGGCGTTCCCAGACGAGGTTGTTGACGAGCAGGTGGACGTCGTTCGGGAAGGTCGACGCGCGCGAGAGGAAGTGCTCCCTGCCGAGCCAGGGGAAGTGCTCGTAGCGGTAGGCCGTCCGGGGGATGGGCCCGCCCTTGCCGTGGATCAGGAGGTCGTAGCCCTCGCGCTCCGCGAGGCGCTCGATGCGCGGCAGGCCCTCCCAGCGCCTCGGGTCGTCGAGCCAGTGCCCCCGGCGGATGCTGACGCGGATCTCGTCGCACGGCTCGAACTCCCGGTCCGGCTCCGCCGTCGTCTGCACCACGTCCACGAAGGCGCCGGCCTCGCGAAGCGCCGTGGCCATGGCCCCCACCACCTCGAGGTCGAACTCCGTGTCGACGGCGAGCAGGATGCGGTCCCCGCGCCGCACCGGTCCGTAGCCGATGAACCCCACGGAGACGGACCGGCGCCCCTCGTGGCGGACGAGGTAGCGGGCGACGCCAAGCAGGTCGCTCGTCTCGAGGAACGTCGCCCGCTCGCCTCGAGCGACCGTCGTGGTGGCCGTCGCCTGCGCTGGGTTCGCGGTCTCCTCACACACCGTCATCGCCTCCCCCGCCGGCCGCCCGGCGACGGCCCAGCGCCACTCCTCCGGGATCCGCCCGGCCTGCTCCCGGCGCGATCCGAGGGCTCACTCGATCTCGCCGACGATCTCGCGGTACTCGGCGAAGATCCTCGGGTCCTCGTCCTCGTACTCGATGGCGGTCCCCCCAGCCTTGATGCTCGTGCGGGTCGGCACGATGTCCCGATCGGCGCCGATGCGCAGCCCGGCGGCGAAGCCGACGGGATGGTCGGTACTGCCGTAGCGGATGGCGATCTGGCGCGCCGGCTCGGAACCGGTGTTGAAGTGCTGGTGGAACCACTGGTCCGGGGGACAGAACGCCGAGCCGACCTGCCACTTGACGCGCACGACCTTGTCCTGGTGGCCCGACTCGAAGGGACGGAGCCCCACCTGGCTCGGCCACATGAGGGTGTAGCCCTCCGAGCGCACGATGAGGAGCACGGCGCCGGCGCTGTGGTAGTGCGCCTTCTGGCGGTGCCGAGGCGGCCACTCGGCGAGGTGCCCGGCGAGGACGTTCTCCGCCATCTCGAATGCCGTGATCCGCACGCCGGACCCCCGGCGCTCGTCCGTGTCGATCGGGACCTCGACGACGTCCTTGATGACGTTGGAGCGCATCGCACGCACGCCGGAGGCGGCGACGAGGCGCTCGTGCCGGGCGCTGAAGCCGCTCGAGGGCGCGAAGCGGGAGGAGAAGTGGTAGTCGTTCTCGAAGACGAAGCGGCGATCGTGGAACAGGTCGAGCACCATCGGCGCGGTCGTCACGCTCGTGAAGATCGCCGGGCGCGGCCCGGTGTTCCGCAGCGTGTACCAGCAGTTGAGCGGCGTGGAGAAGAGGCTGTAGCGCTGCCACGAGAAGCGATCGCGCTCAGCCGGACCGGCGCCCGGCGCCCAGACCTCCGCTTCGCCCTCGCCCTCGAAGACCAGGATCACCTGCTCGTAGAGGTGCCGCAGGGGACGCGTCTCCTCCCCGGGGCCGAGCTCGGCGACGAACATGCCCGTGAAGGCCTCCATGCCGTAGAGCTGGATGAAGGCCGCCTTGCAGCCGAGGAGGGCCCAGTGCGACCGCTCGATCCTCCGCACGTCCTCCACGCCGAAGCCGTAGACGATGGGGATTTCCTGGTCCGCCATCCACCGTTCGTACTCCGTCACGGGCTTGACCGTGGTGCCGGGGCTCGTCGAGTGCGCCGCTGCGGTCATGCCGAACCTCCTTCCGAAAAGCGCGTGGCGCGCGAGCGGCACGCGAGCCGCAGCGTCGCGCGTCGCCGAGCGAGGCGCACGGACGCCGTCCCCCGCGCGGGTCGATCCCTCGTCGACAGATAGCGCTGAGGGCGCGTGCTGTACAGGACGCCGTGTCGCCCATTGGACCTGGCGTCGCGTTTCGACCAGCGGATCTCCGCGGACGAGCTCGGCGGGTGCGTGTGCTGCAATGGCGGTGAGCCAGGCCGCGGGCGCGTCGAGCGCCGCCGCGGCGACCCGAGGACAGCCCGGAGGGAACATGGACGAGCAGGGACGACGCGTCCGACGCTTCGAGGCGCCGCCGACCATCCGGTCGCTCTTCATGCTCGAGACCTGCGCGTCGATGATCTCGGACCGCAAGAGGCCGAGCTTCGGCAACCAGGTCGAGATCTCCATGCGCCGTCAGGGCGAGACGGCCTGGCGCGCCCGGTTCCTCGCCAGCGACAACCCGACCGGCATCGACGCGGTCGCCCGGCGCGAGGCCGACCTCGCGATCATCAACCCCTCCGTGGTGCTCACCCTCGCCTACCGCGGCACGAGCGCCTACCGCCGCCCCCTCCCGCTGCGGGCGATCACCGTGCTGCCCCAGCGCGACTTCGTACTCCTCGCCGTGAAGGCCGGCACCGGCCTCACCTACCTGGAGGAGCTCGCGGAGGAGCGGGTCCCGCTGCGGCTGTCGCTGCGGGGCCAGGAGCCAAACCACTCCATCCACCTCGTGCTCGCCGACATCCTCGCCGCTGCAGGGTGCCCGCTCCATCGCCTCGAGAGCTGGGGCGGGCGCGTCTGCTACGACCCCGGCCTCGGCGACGCGCCGGGCCGCCTGGGCGGGGTGGTCGCCGGCGAGCGCGACGCCATCTTCGACGAGGCCTTCCCGGTCTGGGCGGGGCCGGCGCTCGAGGCAGGGATGACCTTCCTCTCGCTGCGCGAGGAGACGATCGCCAAGCTCACCGCCCTCGGGTACCGTCACGCCACGATCACGCCGGAGCTGTGCCCGGGCCTCGTGGGCGAGGTGCAGGCCATCGACTTCAGCGGGTGGGCGGTCTTCTGCCACGCCGAGGCGAGCGAGGAGCTCGTCGAACGGCTCTGTGTCGCCATCGTCGACCGCTTCGACCGCATCCCGTGGGACGGTCCCGGTCCCCTGCCGCTCGAGCGGATGTGCGGGACCTTCCCCGAGGCGCCCCTCGACGTCCCGCTCCACCCGGTCGCGGAGCGCTTCTGGCGCGAGCGCGGCTACCTGTAGCAAGGGGGGTCCGAGCTCACTCCCCCGCCTCGCGCGCCCGCGCGAGGTCTGGGTGCGGCTCGGCGAAGTCGATCCGGTCGGCGAGCACCTGTGCGTGGCTCGTGATGACCTGGTCGGACGCCTCCACCTGCAGGATCTCGAGCACCTCGTCCCCGACGCGCTCGAACCAGTACGGGAAGCCCCTCGGGACGAGCACGCCCTCGTTGGGCCCGAGCTCCGCGACGACCTCGTCACCGGTCGTGTAGAAGCGCGCCCGGCCGCTCAGCACGAACCAGAAGCCGTCCAGGTGGCGGTGCGCGTGGAGGTTCGTCTCGCCCCCCGACCCGACGCTCTGCACCGCCGCCACGAGCAGGTCGGAGCGGCAGAGCCGGTCGACGCGCTTGCGCGTCGTGAGCGGCTGGCGCTCGAAGCGGAAGACCGTCGCCTGCGGCTCGGGCGCGTCGCTCGCCGGGGGGGTCATCGGGCCGAGGCGGTGGACAGCGCCGGCGCCGGCGGGCGAACGTCTCGGGCCTCCCGGACCTGACGCAGCAGGGAGAGGGAGGGCGTGCCCGTCGAGGCCAGGCGTGCCGAGATCCCCTGGGCGGTCCGCCGTACGTGGTCGGCCAGGCGGTCGAGGTCGAAGCGCGGCGCCGAGGGTCCGGTGACCGAGATCGCCAGCGCCGTGGCCCTCGACGGGTCGACGACGGGCGCCGCGACGCAGTGGATCCCGAGGTGGAACTCGCCCCGGTCGAAGGCGACGCCGCTGCGGCGCACCTCGTCGATCTCGGCGACGAGGCGCCGCTCGTCGGTGATCGTGTAGCGCGTGTAGCGGCGGAGCCCGGCCTCGATCGTGGCGCGCAGCACCTCAGGCGGCGAGGCCGCGAGCAGCGCCTTGCCGAGCGCCGTGCAGTAGAGGGGGCGTCTCCCGCCGATGCGGGTGGCTGCGATGTTCGTGTTGCCGCACAGCTTGTCGAGGTAGAGGACCTCCGTGCCGGCGCGCATCGCGAGGTGGACGGTCTCGTGGGTGATCTCGAAGAGGTTGCGCTCGAAGCGCTGGGTGAGGTCGCGCAGGCGGACGGCCTCCGGCACGCCCGCCCCGAGCTCGAAGAGACGGATGCCGGGGCGGTAGTTGCGCCCGTCGCGAGAGACGACGCCGATCGCGCAGAGCTGCGACAGGAGCCGGTAGGCCGTGGGCTTGGCGAGGTTCGACCGCTCCGCGAGCGCCGCGAGCGAGAGGCTCGCGCCGTCGGACCCGAACGCCTCCAGCAGCCGGAACGCCCGGTCGAGCACCGAGCTGCCGCTCTCGCGCTTTGAGCACCGCATGCTCACCCCCGGTCCCGATGGCCGCCCGCCAACCCCCACGGGTGCGGCTCATTTCTGATGTGCGGGAATTATATCTCAAAAAATGGGATTGTATAGGCCGTCACGCGCCGGGCCGCCAGGCGCGGCGCGTCACGCGAGCAGGGCGAGGGGGTTGCCCGACACCGCGGCGAGACGCGGCGCCGTCTCGCCACGAGCGTCACGGTCGCGCCCGAGCGTCGGCGAGCGCCGCGCGCCTCGTCCCGCGCTCCGGTCGGATCCGCCGACTCGGCGGCCGCGCGACGCACGCCGCGCGCCGGCGCCGAGGACGGAACGGAGGCCGCCTCGGGGCTCAGGCCCCCGCCGGGGAGGCCTGGGCTGCTGCGAGGCTCGCGGCGATGTCGATGATCTGGTCCTCCTGGCCACCGACGAGCCGGGCCGCGCCGCAGCGCAGGATGATCTCCGCGCCGGAGACGCCGTAGCGATCGGCGGCGTCGTAGGCGTGGCGCAGGAAGCTCGAGTAGACCCCGGCGTAGCCCATGAGGAGCGCGAGGCGCGACAGGCGCGGCTCCTCGCGCATGACCGGGAGCACGACGTCCTCGGCGACGTCGAACATCGCGAGGGCGCTGACGCCCGTTCGTATCCCGAGCTTGTCGCAGACCGCGACGAGCGCCTCCGTCGGGGTGTTGCCGGCTCCGGCCCCGAAGCGCCGGGTGCAGCCGTCGACCTGGCTCGCACCCGCCGAGATGGCGATGATGGTGTTCGCGACGCCGAGGTCGAGGTTCTCGTGGCCGTGGAAGCCGACGGTCGCGTCGGCGCCGAGCTCGGCGCGCAGCGCCTCGATGCGCTCGGCGACCTCGTCGAGCACGAGCGCGCCGGCCGAGTCCGTCACGTAGACGCACTGGCACCCGGCGTCGGCCATGATGCGGGCCTGCCGGGCGAGGACCTCGGGCGGCTGGCTGTGCGCCATCATGAGGAACCCCACGGTCTCGAGCCCGAGGTCGCGCGCCAGCCCGAAGTGCTGGATCGCGATGTCGGCCTCCGTGCAGTGCGTGGCGACGCGCAGCACGCTCGCCCCGAGGTCGGCGACCGCCTCGATGTCCTCCCTCGTCCCCACCCCGGGCAGGAGGAGGCAGGCGATCTTCGCCCGCTTGGCGCTCTCCACGGCGGCCTTCACGAGGACGCGCTCGTCGACGGCCGAGAACCCGTAGGTGAACGACGACCCGCCGAGCCCGTCCCCGTGGGAGACCTCGATGACGGGGACGCCGGCGCCGTCGAGGGCCGAGACGATCCGCCGCACCTCGTCGACCGTGAAGCGATGGCGCACGTGGTGCGAGCCGTCGCGCAGGCTCGAGTCCGTGATGCGGACGTCGATCTCGCTCGAGTAGGGCGCTGCGACGCGTGCGGGCATCACGCCGCTCCCACGAGGTGCGACGCGAGCTCCTCCCCGACGCGCGTCGCGGCCGCCGTCATGATGTCGAGGTTGCCCGCGTACGGCGGGAGGTAGTCGCCGTTCCCCTCGACCTCGATGAGGATCGCGACACGGTCCTCGGTGAACTGCGGCTCCTGGCGCAGACGGTAGCCCGGCACGTAGCCCTGGACCTCGGCGACCATCGCCGCGATCGACTCGGCGATCTTGGCGCGGTCGGCCCCCTCGGGGAGCGAGCAGAAGATCGTGTCGCGCATGATGAGCGGCGGCTCGGCCGGGTTGAGGATGATGATCGCCTTGCCGCGCCGGGCGCCGCCGATCTCGGAGATCGCCTGGGCGGTCGTCTGCGTGAACTCGTCGATGTTGGCTCGCGTCCCCGGTCCCGCGGAGCGGGACGCCACCGTCGCGACGATCTCCGCGTACTCGACCTCGGTGACGCGCGCGACGGCGTGCACCATGGGCACAGTCGCCTGGCCGCCGCACGTCACCATGTTGATGTTCCACTTGTCGAGGTGCTCGGTCAGGTTGACCGGCGGGATGACGTAGGGGCCGCAGGCTGCCGGCGTGAGGTCGATGGCGCGGATCCCGGCCTCCTCGTAGCGCGGCGCGTTGGCGGCGTGGATGCGCGCGGACGTCGCCTCGAACACGATGGCGGGCAGCTCGGCGCGCGACAGGAGCCAGTCCACCCCCTCGTGCGAGGCCTCCAGGCCGTACGAGCGCGCACGCGCGAGGCCGTCGCTCGCCGGGTCAACGCCGACGACGTAGCGCAGCTCGAGCTGCCGCGAGCGCCGCAGCTTCTCCATCAGGTCGGTGCCGATGTTGCCCGATCCAACGATCGCGCAGGTCGGTCTCGTCATCGCACGTGCACTCCTCGTCGAGCAGGTACGTCGAGTGGTCGATCGGGTACGTCGGGTCGGTCACTCGAAGGCAACCGCCACCTCCCCGAGCGAGCCGAAGCGGGCGACGATGCGGTCGCCGGCAGCGACGGCCACCGCGCTCGTGCACGATCCCGGCATCACGACCTCGCCAGCACCGAGGACGGCGCCGAGCTCCCCGAGCTTGTTCGCCAGCCACGCGACCGCCTGCGCGGGGTCGCCGAGCACGGCGCTCGTCGAGCCCTTCGCGACGAGCTCCCCGTTCTTGTAGAGCTCGACGTCGAGCGCCGTGAGGTCGAGCTCACCGAGCTCGGTGCGCGTCCGGCCGAGAACGAAGGCCGCCGACGAGGCGTTGTCCGCGATCGTGTCGCTCAGCGTGATCCGCCAGTTCTCGATGCGCGAGTCGATGAGCTCGAGCGCCGGGACGACGAAGCGCGTCGCGGCGCGCACGTCGCCGACCGTCACCCCGGGGCCCTTGAGCGGAGCGGCCAGCACGAAGGCGACCTCCGGCTCGACCCGAGGCTGCAGGAAGCGCTGCGCGCTCACCGACGCAGCGTCGTCGAGCGCCATGTCGTCGAGGAGGACCCCGAAGTCCGGCTCGAAGACGCCGAGCATCTCCTGCATCGCCTTCGCGGTGAGGCCGACCTTGTGGCCGACCACCCGACCTCCGGCAGCACGTCGCGCCTCGATGTTCAGCTGCTGCACGGCGTACGCGTCCTCGACGCCGAACGCCCCGTACGTCTCGGTCAGCGGAGGCACGGGCCGGCGATCTCGCTCGGCGACGGCGAGATCCTCGGCAGCACGTGCTCGTGTCGCGTGGTCCACGAGGCGATCGTACCGACGGGTCTCGCGAGCGCCAACCGTGCCGTTCCGGCGAGTGGAGTGTTGCGTGCGCCCGCGGCTCCTGGACGTCGCGCGGCTCGGGAGCGGACCGCGCGGCCGCTCGCGACGGCCGGTCGCGCCGCGCCGAGGCGGCGGCGCGACCGGGGCAGCTCGCCGAGACGAGCGCGCCGCTCGGCCCTCGCCTGCTGGCGCGAAGCCGTCCCCGGCTCAGTGGGTCAGGAAGTCGATGACGATGCGCGCGTACTCGTCAGGGTGCTCGGTGATGACGAAGTGCCCGCTGCGGTCGCCCCAGATGACGGCACGGGAGCGAGGAATGAGCTTGAGCAGGCCGAAGGCCTCCTCCACGGGGATCATGCCGTCCTCGTTCCCCCACAGGATGAGCGTGTCGGTGCGGAGCCGGTGCAGCTCGCCCCGCAGATCGCTGTTCGACGCGTTGGTCATCTCCCGCCGGGACTCGAGGTGCCCAGGCGTGAGCGCCATCTCGAAGCGGTGCTTCACGATCTCTGGCGTACGGAACTCCTCTCGGGGAGTGAAGTAGCTGAAGACCCGCTCCATGTTCTCGATCGTCGGGTTGTTCGCGAAGGCGCCGAGCGACTTGATCCCCTCGGGCAGCTCCCCCTCGTGCGGGCCGACCTGCGTCGACTGCACGACGATCTTGCCGCAGCGGTCCGGGTACTCAAGGCCGAAGCGGAGCGCCGCCGGGGCAAACTGCGACGACCCGTACTGGTGCGCCCGCTCGATGCCGAGGACGTCCATGAAGTCGCGGATCAGCCGGGCGATGAAGATGTCCATCGGCACGCCGTTGCGGCTGACGCCCTTCTGGGACTCACCGTAGCCCGGGCAGTCGAGCAGGATGGTGCGGAAGTGCTCGCTCAGCGGCTTGAGCACGTGCTTGGAGTTGTCCCAGGCGTTCGCGCCCGGCCCGCCGCCGTGGGTGCAGATGAACGCCGGCCCGCTGCCGGCCTCGTTGTAGTGGAGCCGGATCCCGCCGACGTCGACGAAGCGGTCGGTCTCCTCCTTGCTCAGCAGCTCCGGCATCTTCGCGCTCTCTCCTTCCTCCGTCCTCGCTGGACACTCACCGGTACTCTGGCGGCAGCGCCGCGACGAAGAGCTCGTCGAGGCCGACGGGCCGGGAGACGAGCCCCTGATCGAGCGCGGTGGCGAGGAACGCCTCGATGGCCCGCCGGTTCGGCGAGATCCCGAAGGCGAACGGGTCGCCCCCGACCAGCTCGCGCAGCGCCTCGATGCGATGCCCGGCCGGTGGAAGCGGCCAGCGCGCGTCGAGGCGGCGCTCGCCGATCTCCTTCGATCGCCTGTAGGCGTCGAGGAGCGCAGGAACGACCTCGGGGTGCTCCTCCACGAGGCTCCGGCGGGCCACGGTGAGGTGCATGACCGGCAGCACTCCCGTCTTCTCGTAGTACTCGCGCTCGGCCGCCACGCAGTCCGGGTACGCGGGCGTGCTCACCGCGGCGATGTCCGGCGGGATCGCGCGCGCGCCCTGGACGAGGCAGGCGTCGATCGCGCCCTCGGCCATCAGCTCGGCGAGGCCTCGGCCCTCCTCGAGACGCAGCTCGACGCCGGACGGCAGGCCCACCTCGTCGAAGCGCTCCGGCTCGACGCTCACCCAGCGCACGTCCTCAGGTCGGACGCCGTGCATCTGCTGGAGCACGAGCCGCTGCCACACGCACGAGGAGATCCAGTACTGCGGGAGCCCGATCCAGCGACCCGCGAGGTCGTCGACGCCGGCGACGCCGGAGCCCCTCGCGAGGCAGATGCCCGAGTGGACGAAGTGCCGGCCCGAAGTGAAGACCGGCAGCGCGACGAGCGGCAGGCCCCGCTCGACGGCCCTCACGAACGTGGCGATCGACATCTCCCCGACGTCGTAGCGCAGCTCCAGCATCGCCCGGGAGTTGGCGTCGATCGTCTCTGGGCGGAAGACGTCGAGCTCGAGGCCATCGGGAACGACCTCGCCGCTCAGGAGGGCGTCGGCGAGCACCGAGGGTCGGACCGAGAGGCTGACCCTCACCGGAAGGCCGCCACGCACTTGGACGAGTTGAAGACGTAGGTCTCGGCGTACGCCAGCACCTCGGCGCGCCGGCCCTCCATCGCGCCGGCGAGGCAGATCCAGTTCAGCATCTCGTGCTGGCCCGAGGCCCGAAGCTCGTCGGGCGACAGGTCGCGCCAGGCGGCGAACTGGTTCTGGCGGAGCTGCTCGAGGTGGTGGCGATCGGACTCGACGTCGCCCCACAGGTAGCCGTGCATCGGGGTCAGCGACGCGTGCGACCAGCTCGACGAGCCGATGACGAGCGCGCGGTACGGGCTCGCCGCGAGGATCTCGGCGACGCGCCGGCCGAGGTCGTAGCAGCGCCGAGGCGTCGGCGAAGCCGGCGGCGCCTGATCGACGCCCTCCATCAGCCGCCCCGGGACGATCTTCCCGCCCGCGGCGGGGACCTTGAGGTCCGCGCCGTAGCAGCTGACGTGGAAGGGGATGACGGTGTAGGGGAAGCCACGGCGGTCCCAGTCCAGGTAGTCGATGCTGTGGCTGAAGGCGTGCCCGAGACGGGTCAGGTGGTGGAGCCGCCAGCTGCAGGCCACGTCGAAGTCGGAGAGCACGAGCTCGTTCGCGAGCTCGGTACCGATCCGCCTGCTGCCCGCGAGCGTCTCCTGCAGCGGCGGCTTCTCGAGAGGCCGGGCGAAGGCGGTGGGCCCCGAGCCGCCCGGGACACCCTCGCGGAAGCCGCCGAGACCGCACTCGTCCATGGCGTACACGCAGAACGGTGGGAGCACGTCCTCCCTGAAGTTCTCGTACTGGTCGTCGGCGAAGATGACGATGACCTCCGGCGCGAACTCGTCGATGATGGCGCGCGCCCGCCGGCAGCCGGCGATGGCCTCCTCGCGATGCGCCCTCGCCGCGCTGAGCGCCTCGTCGTCGCCCCACTCCTTCTGGAGCTCGATCGGCCAGTTCGCGGGGTCGCGCAGCTCCGCCGGGGTGTCCGGGTTGGCGAGGGTCAGCTTGAAGTACACGTTGGCCATGGTCTCGTCGGTCAGCCCCGGCTGCGGCCCGTGGAACATCCCGATGCCCATGATCTCCGCCATCGCTCACCTGCCTCGCTCGAGGAAGTCCCTGGTGCCGTCGGCCCGCCTGCCGGCGCGACCGGCCGAGTCAGCGCGTGTCCTCGACGTCGAACTCCACGTCCTGCGCCGAACCGACGTGAGCTGCGTGCCAGCCGCGGATCCCCTCCATCGTCGCCCGGACGGCCTCCTCCGCCGTCGCGCCGGACTCGTGCGCGGCGGGGCACTCGGGCGCCTCGGTCCAGTGCCGACAGCCGCCGTCGGTCGGTGGCGCGGCGTGGACGATGATCCGGTACACCTCCCGGCGCGCCGCGCCGCTGTCTCGATCCCCCACGCCGCCGCTCCCGCGACCTCAGCTCTGGGCGAAGCCGACGGCGTGCTCGGGCCTCGGGTAGTGGAAGCGGATGATCTCGTTGGCAGCGGGATCGCGCACGAGCGCCATCGGCTCCTCGCCCCGCTCGACCCGGTCGATCTGCTCGGCCAGCATGCGGCGGAGCAGGGCGATGCCACGGTCGCCCGCCCCGAGGTGCTCCTTGGTACGGTCGGCGATCCTGCCCTGCGTCTCCCACGCCATCTGGTCTTGCACCTCGAAGGTCAGCATGTCGTAGCCGCCGTCCTCCGTGCGACCGAAGTCGCGCGGGAGCACCTTCATCTCCCGGATCTCGGACTCGGGGTCCGCGTCCATCCCCTCGGTCGGGTAGAACCGCATCTCGAAGACGTAGGTGTTCTCGTCGTCGACCGGGACGCGCCAGTGCAGCAGGTCGTCGCGCACGCCGTCACCGATCCGCAGCATGTTCGGGAAGATGAGCGGCGGGCGGACCTCGACGCCCGGGTTGTCGCCCCCGTACACGACGGTCTTCGTGATGCCCCACTCGCAGCGCTCGAAGTCGTAGCTCACGATCGGGCGCTCGTAGTACGCCGCCCGGATGCGGTCCGACTCGCCGGCCGGGAAGCCGAGCTCGCGCAGCATGTGGGCGTGCAGGTAGTACGTGTGCGTCGTGTCGGCCGTGTTCTCCTGGATCTGGAGCCAGTTGCACTCGAGCGGGCCGCGCAGCCAGAGCGTGCGCCAGCCGTTGCGCATCACGAGCACGTCCCAGCGCGGCAGGAGCGGCGCCGGCTCGGGGCCAAGGTAGGCGAAGAGGAGCCCGCACAGACGCTGCACGGGGTAGGCGTTGATGCGGATCCGCCGCTTGTAGGCCTCCGACGGCTCGAACGGCTGCTCGATGCACTGCCCCCCGTCGTAGGCGAACTTCCACCCGTGGTAGGGGCAGCGGATGCCGTCCGGCTCGAGGAAGCCGTAGCGCAGCGAGCAGGACCGGTGCGCGCACTGCTCCGCGAAGAGCGCGTACTCGCCCGAGGGCTGCAGCGCCAGGACGAGGTCCTCGCCGAGGATTCGGAGGCGCATCATCGGTCGCTCGGGGCTGACCTGGTTCGCCAGCGCGACGGGGTGCCAGTAGCGACGGAGCAGGTTGCCGCAGGGGGTGCCGGGGCCGACCCGCGTCAGGCGCTCGTTCATCTCCTTGCTCAGCATGGGGCGCTCCTCGATGAGGTCGGTGGGACGGTCTGTCTCAGCACTTCAGCACGCTTTCCTAGCTTCCTCCCGGCCGCGGGGGCGGTCAAGGCTCGGGGTTGACTGGACGAAACGGGCCTCCGCCCACGCCGCACCGCTAGCGCCGGGACTCGGGCAGCGCCAGCCCGAGCAGCCCCGCCGCGGTAGCGCCGAGGATCCCGGCCTTCGCGTCCTCGGGAACCGGGAGGCCGCGGACGTGCTCGATCCGGTCAGCGAACTCCTCGGGCGTCTTCACGTAGGGAAAGTCGGTCCCGAAGACGAGGCGGTCGTGGCCCACCGTGTCGCAGGCGCAGCGCAGCGCCGGGGCGTGCCGCATCGCCGTGTCGTAGAACAGGCGCCGCACGCCCTCCTCGGACGACCCGGAACCCTCAGCGATGCCGCTCGAGCGCCACCCATCCTCGGCCCGCCGCACGTGCGAGGCGATCCGGCCGTGAATGAACGGGAGCGTCCCGCCCAGGTGCGGCACGATGATGCGCAGGCGAGGGTTGCGGACGAGCACGCCGGACAGGAGCAGGCGCACGGCCGCGATCGTGTCCTCGAACATCGCGCCCACCGAACGGTCCATGCCGTAGCTGTTCGGCCCGAACCCGTCGTAGAGCATCGTCGGGTGGAGGAACACCGTGAGCGCCCGCCGGTCGAGCTCCGCGTACAGCGGTGCGAAGACGGGGTCGTCGAGCTGTCGCCCGAGCACGCTCGTGCTCATCGCGACGCCCGCGACGCGCGGCTCGCCGACGAGGCGGTCGAGCTCGGCCAGGGCCGCGTCGAGGTGCGGGAGGGGCAGGGCGATGAAGGTGGCGAAGCGGCCCGCGAACGTCTCGCAGGTCTCGAGGTAGCACTCGTTCGCCTGCTTCGCGAGGTCGACGGCAACCTTGGGGTCCTCGTAGTAGGGCTGGAGGACGCCGACGGAGAGCACCTGCAGGTCGACGCCGACGCGGTCCATGAGCTCGACCCGCTCGGCGAGCGACAGGCTGCTCAGCGGCGCCGCGCTGAGGCGCGGGAGCGCGCCACCGTGCTCCTCCACCCGGCGCAGGAAGTCCGGCGGGAACAGGTGGGCGTGGACGTCGACGATCACCGGCGATCCCCTCCCCTCACGCCGTCGGCGAGCCGGCAGCGGCATCCTCGGCGGCCCGGACGCCGAGCTCCTCGACGATCAGCTGCCGCAGCTTGATCGCCGGTGGGCGTACGGTCCCCTCCGCAGGCGTGACGCGCAGCCAGCCTACGCAGGCTCGCCGATGACGCGGTCGCCGATGACGGTCGCCGAGCACGTCATTCGCCAGGCCGATTTCCCGGACTCTCCACACAACGCCATCCTGTCGCGCGGCAGCATCGCGCTGCCCCCACGCTAGGGGGACGTGCGCGAACGTCAAGGCCGCCAGATCGATCAATGGAACGAGATCGAAGGGTCCCGAGCTTCGACCCTCACCACCTTTCGGCCCTCGCCACCTTCTGTCGGGCCACAGACCTCTCGCCGGCGCTGGCGGAGGCCTGGTTCACCACCTGGCCGCGCGGACCAAGCCCCGACGACGCGATCCGGGTCGGGCTCCGGCACGACAGCCGCACCCAGTTCACCTCGACCGACGACCGCCAGGTCCCCGACGCCCGCGGCGTCTAGGCGTTCTGCACTGCCTCCCGGCACCCCAACGGGATCGCCTCCCTCGAACGGCTGTATCGGACCCTCGAGGAGGAGGCGTCTGACCCAACGACCTCCCCGACTTCGACGCGGCGCTGGCGCCATCGCGGCCTGGGTCGAGGACGACGACACACACCGCCCGCGCGAGCCGCTGGGCCGAGGCACCACCTCGGCCGAAGCCCGAGCGGGGCGCTCAGCCAACGCACCTCCGCCGCCTGACTGTCGACCAGCGCGGGAGTCGCCTCGCTGCACGCGACGGGCGTGTGGCACCACCACGCCACGACGGCACCGCCCCCCCACCACACCAGCACCGGCCACAGGTCGGCTATGCCACCTCCAGCTCGATCAGAGCCTGACCGAACTCAACGAACTCCTCGTTCTGCACGAGGACGCGCTTCACACGCCCTGCCTTGCCCGCCAGAACGGCTGTGAACACCTTCATCGCCTCGATCAGACCGACGGTCGTCTCGGGACGGACCGTGTCGCCTACCTGCACGTAGGGCGGAGCACCCGGTTCCGGCGCGCTGTAGAAGGTACCGACCAGCGGCGCCAGTACCACATCCCCAGGTGCTTCGACCTGAGGACCGGCACGAGGACCGTTCGGCGCCGCTTCGGTCTCCTGCGAGCACGAAGCCGCGTCCACGGCTGTCTCGTCGCGGTTGCCTACCCTTGGCGCAACCGCCGATCCGACGGTACCCGCGGGGTCGACCGCAACCGGGGATGAGGCGAGGGCGGCCGGCACGCCGAACCGGTTCAGTTCGGCCACGGCGGCGGCATCTACGCCGATCACGAGCTCGCCGTTCTCGGCCACGACGCGCAGCGCGCCGATGCGTCTGTTCGCCACCAGCTCGACGAGCTCCTGGATCTCAGAATTCCGCAACTCGAACACCGCAGATCTCCCCTCGCCGCAACAACTCCCCTGCCGACCGAAACGGCACCGAGCCGACCTTCGCCGGGCCGCCAGCGCCCGTGCCAGATCAGCGGTCCGACCGCACTCCTGGGCCGCAGCTTCTCAGCGGTACGGCTCCTCTCAGAACTCGGACGACCGCGTCGCCTCCACAGCTGGGTGTTCACGCAGCGAACGATGCGTGTGTGGAGCAGCGACGTCGACGCAGCCGAACGGCCAGGAGACAGTGCGCGCGCAAGGAGCTGCACCTGACCGCCACCGAGACCACCGGGAAGACGGTCACCACCGACCTGATCAGCGTGCGTCTGAAGACAGCCGACGGGTCGCCATGTGCCATCT
Organism: Acidimicrobiales bacterium; assembly: GCA_035294085.1. Classification (NCBI taxonomy): domain Bacteria; kingdom Bacillati; phylum Actinomycetota; class Acidimicrobiia; order Acidimicrobiales; species Acidimicrobiales bacterium. The sequence continues at coordinate 24,512 of DATGLP010000022.1, forward strand.
GCACCCTCGTACCCGTGCTCGATCTTGTAGCCCGTCTGCGAGGCGTTGACGACCGTGCCTTGGGCATCGACGAGGGTGCCTCGGGCACCGACGACGGCGTCGACGGAGTCGCACTCCTGCTCGGCCAGGCCAGAGCCGGGCCATTCGTTCTGGCGACGTGCGGGTGCTGTCTCGTGGTCTTCCCTGCCCCTGATGGCCAGCATTCCTACTCCAGGCCGAACAGCCGTACCGCGTTGTCCCGAATGATCTTCTGCTTCGACGCCGCCGGGATCGGGAGCGCGTTGAATTCCTCCATCCAGCGATCAACCGACACGATCCCTGAGTCGGATCCGAACAGCATCTTGTCGGACAGGATGCTCTTGGCGTGGTTCACCAGGTCCTGGGAGAAGTGCTTTGGCGCCCACCCTGACAGGTCCATGAAGTAGTTGGCCTTGTGGCGCGCCACGGCCAGATTCTCGGCATCGTACGGCCATGAGGGATGGGCACCGATGATCTTCAGCTCGGGGAAGTCGGCGGCCACGTCGTCGAGGTATGGAATGGGCCTGGTGTACTTGAGCTTGATGCCCATGCCACCTGGTGTCCCAGCGCCTGCCGCCGCCATGCCCGTGTGGAACAGCACGATGAGGCCGAGTTCCTGGATCGTCTCCCACAGGGGGTAGAAGCGGGGGTCGTTCGGGTAGAAGTGCTGGCGGGCTGGGTTGAACTCCCCGATACCCTTCAGTCCAAGGTCGGCACACCGGCGGACTTCCTCGATGGCCAACCGCCCCATCCAGGGGTCCACGATGCCGAACCCGATCAGTACGTCGGAGTTCGCCTCGACCACCTTGGCCACGTAGTCGTTCGGCAGCCCGCGTCGCCCGGTCACGGTCTCGTCCGTCGTGTTCAGGACGACAGCCATCATCCGACGGCGCCGGTACTCCTCCGCCATCTCGTCCGCGGGGACGATCTCGTACCGGCGGCCCGCGTACCGCGCCATCTGGCGTGCGGTCTCGCCGGCCGCCTCGCGGGCGGCAGCGTCGCGGAGGTGGACGTGCACGTCGATCGCCACCACATCGCCGATGGTCATCCGTGTCATGCAGGCACCCCTCCGTCCGTAGGTCGTCTGTCCGGGCAGTAGCGGGAACGCGTCACTCCTGCCCTCCGACTGCAGCGCCGGCGCCGCCGCTCGCGACCGCTTGCCGATCAATGCCCACCTCGGCCAGGACCGCCTCGGTGTGCTCACCAACCCACGGCACCGCGGCAGAGCGGTCGGGCGCCGCGAACCCCGCGATGGGGCTGCCGACGCCTGTGAAGGCCCGTTCGCCGCTGCCGAACCGGTGGAACAGATCCAGGGACGTGACGAGCTCGTCTTCGGTCGCTTCCGCAACCGTCAGGATTGGGGCGACAGGCACGTCGGCCGCGGTCAGTCGCTCCAGCCATACCTGACGGGGCTCGGTGACGAACACCCTTGACAGCACGTCGTGCAGCTCCTCGTAGTGCTCGCGACGAGCAGCCGGGCTCGCGAAGCGCTCGTCGTCCGCCAGTTCCGGAACCCCCAGCGCGCTGACGAGGCTCGTCCAGAACTTCGACACCGACGACAGGTGGATGGCGATCGGCAGCCCATCGGCGCAGACGAAGCCGTGCGACTGCGAGGCCCGGACACGCGACATTCGGTCCGCCACCTCCCCCGACGAGAAGTAGTTGGCGAAGGCGATCTCCTGGATGGAGACGCAGGCACCCAGCATCGTGGCCGTCACGTGCGCCCCCCGGTCGGTGCGGCTCCGCTGGACCAGAGCGGCCAGCACGGCGAGGGCTCCCTGCATGCCGGCGAGGTGGTCGGCTAGGGCCGGTCCACTGGGTGTGGGTCGCGTCATGTCGGTGAACTGGCTCCACAGCCCGCTGCGGGCCTGCGCGATGGCGTCATACACGGGCCGCTGGTCGCTGTCGTTCATTCCCCTGATCGAGCAGTAGACGAGCCTGAGGTTGTGCTGCATCAGGTCGCCGTAGCCGAGGCCGAGGGCGTCGAGGAACCCGGGCCGGAAGTTCTCGATCAACACGTCCGCTGATTCGATCAGTCGGACAACGGCTCGTTGACCGGCCTCGGTACGGATGTCGACGGCGACGCTGCGCTTGCCGCGGTTGATCGACTTGAAGGCGTCGCTCGACTCCCTGCTGCGGGCATCCCAGCGACGGAAGGGATCGCCGGTTCCCGGCAGCTCGACCTTGATCACGTCGGCACCGAGGTCGAGCAGCACCATGGCGGCGTACGGGCCACTGATCACATTGGCGAGCTCGATGACACGGATGCCGTGCAGCGGCGGCATCGGCTTTCCGTCCTGGTGCTCGCTCGCCGGGTGGTGGATTGCTGTGGTCATTGTCGGTCGGTCCTGTCAGCGGACGATGGTGAGGGAGCTGTCGCCGAGCGACAGGAAGAACCGCGAGATCTCGGGATTGTTGGCCACTGCCGTGGCCAGCTCTGCCAAGCCTGAGCCCCTGGGATACACACGGCGGTACTCGTCGTAGGTGGCCGTATACGCTCGGGGAGCTGGCGAGTAGACACGACCGGCTTCATCGCCGACGTAGAGCCGGAGGATGAGCTCCTCGTCGGTGATCGACGCGCCGAGGCGCTGGCGGACCTCGTCGAGGCCGACCTCCGGTGGCGGCCGGCGTGCCGCCAACTCGGCGGCACGAGGCCGATCGAGGATCTGCTCTCTGATCCCGGGGTCCATCACGTCGACGGCTTCACGGCCCCTGCGACCCAAGGCGTACTCGATGACGTCGTCGGTCACGGTCCCGTAACGCTTCCCCGTGGCGACGTTGATGGCCGCCTGACTGCCGACGACCTGCGACAGGGGCGTCACCATGATCGGGTAGCCGAACTCGGCTCGCACACGGGCGACCTCCGCGAGCACCTCCGGCAGTCGGTGCGCCATGCCGAGCTGCTGGAGCTGGAAGGCGAGGTGCGCGATCATCCCACCCGGCACCTGATGGGTGTACAGCGACTGATCGAAGTCCGTCGGGCTGCCCTCGGGCATGCCGGTGACCGACGCCACGTAGGACAGATGGTCGCGAACCCGTTCCAGCGGCGCCAGGTCGATCGCTGCCGTGAAGCCGAGCGCCTCGAGGTTCTGCACCGTGCCGAAGATGGACGGCTGCGAGGTGCCGCTGGCCAGTGGCGGAATGGCCGTGTGGAAGATGGTCACGCCGAGCTCGGCAGCGATCACGTAGTTCAACGGCGCCATCCCGTTGTTGGAGTGCGCATGGAACTCCACGGGTACATCGCCGGCCGCGTGCAGCACGACCGGAATCAACTCACGAGTCCTCTCTGGCGTGAGCAGCCCACCGACGTCTTTGAAGCAGATCCGATACGGCTTCAATGCTGCGATCGCCTTGGCTCGATTCTCGTAGTAGTCGGTCGTGTGTCGCGGGGACACCGAGTAGATGAGGTTGACGACCGACTTGATCCCATGGGAGGCGAGCCGGTCGCGCTCCTCCCCGAGAGCGTCAGGGTCGTTCCACGGGTCAGAGATCCGCGTCGTGGTGATCCCCAGTTCCACCACTCGATCCAGCAGTACCCCGCGCACGGAGCTCGGTACTGCCCGCGCGAAGTACGGCGTGCCACCGCCGTGCAGCCGAAGCTGCGTCCGACGAGCCAACGGGACACCCAGCTTCAGCCAATCCCAGGGATTCTCCCGAAGGTCCTTGACATGGCGAGCGAAGAGGCCGGGCTGGAGGAACTCAACACCGTCGAACCCCGCCGCATCGATGTCCGCTACCGTCGGCAGCATCGCATCGATGTTCAGGCGCGCCGCCCACAGGCTCTGCGCACCATCTCGCAGGGTGGTGTCCACGAAACGGACCTCGGGCACGGCCTACCCCCTACCGGACTGCCGACAGTATTCGACTGTGGAACGATGACGAAGATCCCGGCGATCGACCCCTGACATCGCACGGGCTGCAGGGTCTGGACGCGGGATCTTCGTCGCACGGATTCATACGCAGCCTCGCGGATCCATACTCAGCCCGACCACCCTCCGTTCGTGCTGGCCGCAACCAGCCCCGAGTGCTCTTCGAGCCAACGTGTCGAGTACGCCCCAGCGGCGAATGCCGTACTTGCGAGGATGCGCGCCTGTAGACCTGCCGTCGTCGTGATGCCGCCAATCCGGAGCTCGCGGAGGGCCCCCGCGAGCACGGCTATCGCCTCGGCGCGGGTACGGCCATGAGCCATGACCTTCATGACCAACGAGTCGTAGAAGGGCGGCACCGCTGACCCGACCCTGAGGGATGAGTCGACACGCACTCCGGGCCCGCCTGGCAGCTGCAGGGAGCTCACGCGACCTGGCGATGGCTGGAAGTTCCTGGTCGGGTCCTCGGCGTTGATCCGGCACTCTATGGCCGATCCGCGCACCTCGACCTCGCGCTGCAGTGGCGGGGCGGCGGTCCCTGCCGCGAGCGCCAACTGCAAGGCAACGAGGTCCCATCCGGTCACGAGCTCGGTGATGCCGTGCTCGACCTGGAGACGAGGGTTGACCTCGAGAAAGTAGAACGCGTCGCGCGCCGGATCGACGATGAATTCGACCGTGCCGAGCCCGTCGTAGTTGACCGTCCTCATCAGCCGAACGGCAGCGTCTCGTATTGCCTGCTGGAGGTGAGCCGCCAGGAACGGGGCCGGCGCCTCCTCGATCAGCTTCTGATTGCGACGCTGTATCGAGCAATCTCGATCGCCGAAGTGCACCGTCGCACCCTGTCCATCCGACGCGATCTGCACCTCGACGTGCCGGGCGAACGGGACGAACGACTCGAGGTAGAGTCGGGAGTCGCCGAACGCTGCAGCCGCTTCCGCCGACGCCGCCGAGAATTCGAGCGCCAGCTGCGACGCGTCTTCGATCAGCCGCAGGCCGCGCCCTCCACCACCGGCGACGGCCTTCAGCAGCAGCGGGAAGCCGACGTCGCGAGCACAGCTCGCAGCCTCCTCCGCAGTCGCTAGCGGGCCCGAGCCTCGAGCAGTCGGAAGGCCCGCTGCCTCGGCCGCGGCGCGCGCCGCTACCTTGTCCCCGAACGTCTCGAGCAGCTCGCGACGCGGCCCGACGAACCGGAGCCCGGTGTCAGCGCACGCCCGAGCGAGCGCAGGGCTCTCGGAGAGGAAGCCGTAGCCGGGATGCACCGCGTCGCAGTGGGTACCGATCGCAGCCGACACGATCGCCTCGACTCGCAGATAGCTCTCGGCCGGCCTGTTGCCACCGATGCAGACCGCGCGATCGGCCAACTCAGCGGCGAGGCTGTCTCGGTCGGCTGGAGTGGTCGCTACGACGCACTCAAGGCCCAGCTTTCTGCACGCTCGGATGACTCGCAGTGCGATCTCGCCGCGATTTGCGATCAGCACCCGCCGGATGGGCCTCATGGTTCTGCAGCCCAGACCGCCACCCCCAGAGGAGTGGCTCCCATCTCCTCGAACTCTCCACGCTCGACGTCGATCGCTCGAACGGCGATCGTCAGGACGGCGAAGGCACGGCCGGACCCATCGAAGCCATGCGGTCTGTTCGGTGTTCGGCTGCTTCGGGAGGTCGACGGCGACGCGACCCTGCGGTCCTCGAAGCAGGGCGGGAGGACGTCGCCGGAGAGCACCCGCAGATCGAGGCGGGCGCGGTCCAGGCGCTCGAACCCGCTCGGCGAGCGACATCCTGCCCAGCGGCGCCGCGTAGAGGCGCGCGAGCGCCACCGTGCTCTCCCACTCGGCGCAGGTCGTCCGGCGGGGACAGGAGGACGTGGGCGTCGGCGAGCACGGTCGACGCCCAGCCTTCACGCCTTCGGGGAGGCCGCCGCAGCGTCCTCGGCGGCCTGGACGCCGAGCTCCTCGACGATGAGCTCCCGCAGCTTGATCGCCGTGGGGTCCGCGCGCACCTGCGACTGGGTCCGCGGGCGCTCGAGCGGCACGTCGGCGATGTCGACGATCCTTCCCGGATGCGAGCGGAAGAGCGCGATCCGGTCGGAGAGGAAGATCGCCTCGTCGATGTCGTGGGTCACGAAGACCGTCGTCATCCGGAACTGCGACCACAGCCGCTGGAGCTCGACCTGCAGCGCCTCCCGGGTGAAGTTGTCGAGGTGGGAGAACGGCTCGTCCATGAGGAGCACCTTCGGCTGCGTCACGAGCGCTCGCGCGATCCCGACGCGCTGCTGCATCCCGCCTGAGAGCGTGTAGGGCGGCTGCTCGGAGACCGAGCCCAGCCCGACGAGGCGGAGCACCTCCATCGCCGCGGCCCGGGCTTCCTTGCCGGTGATCCCGCGAGCCTCGAGGCCCAGCTCCACGTTCCGGCAGACGCTCCGCCAGGGCAGGAGCGCTGTCTCCTGGAAGACGAACGCCATGTCACGCGAGCTCGTGCGCAGCGGCTCGCCCTCGAAGAGCACCTCGCCGGCATCCGGGGTCGTGAGGTTGTCGAGGATCCGCAGCAGGGTCGTCTTGCCGCAGCCGCTCGGTCCGACCAGGCTGAGGAACTCGCCCCGCCGCACCGAGAGGCTGACGTCGTAGAGCGCCGCGACCCGCGTCCGCTTGACCTCGAAGACCTTCGTGATGTTGCGGGCCTCGAGGATCGCCTGGCCGTCCACGTCGGCGGTCATGCCTGCCCCATCGTGCCCGTCGCGCGCACCCAGCTGAAGAACATTCTCTCGATCCCCTTGAACAGTCCGACGATTCCGAGACCAATCCCCGCCGTGACGACGACGATGGCGAGGATCCTGTCCGTCGCGAGCTCCGTCTGGTAGAGCTGCAGGAGGTAGCCGATGCCGACGTTCGAGAACTCGAGCTCGGCGATGATGAGGCCGACGAGGCTGACGCTCGCGCACAGGCGCGCGCCGGCGAGGATGTAGGGCACGGCGGCGGGGACTCTGATCTTGCGCGTCGTCTGCCAGGCAGTGAGCCCCGTCGCGCGGGCGACGTCGAGGTAGGTCCTGTTCACGTTGCGCACGCCGGCCATCGTGTTGAGGATCACGACGAAGATGTTCGTCAGCACGGCGAAGAGGATCCGGCCCTCGGACGCGACGCCGATCCAGACGATGAGCAGCGGGATGAGGACCACGCGCGGCGTCGCCATGAGGAAGTTCACGAACGGGTTCAGGAGTCGCTCCACCAGGCGGAAGCGACCCATCACCGTGCCGATCAGGACGCCCCCGACCATGCCGATCGCGAGCGAGATCGCCCACTCCGACATCGTCGAGGCGAGCGCCGACCCGAGGGTCCCCGAGTCGAACAGGTACCGGTAGGCGCGCGCGACCCGCCACGGGTTCGAGAAGAGGAGCGGGTTCAGCCACAGGCTGGAGAGCTGCCAGGCGCCGAGCAGCAGCGCCATCGCCCCCGCCGGCAGCAGGACGCGCAGCCAGCGCTCCCTCGTGCGGCTGCGCCCCGGCAGGCTGCGAAGGAGCGCCGCGACCTCCGCCTCGCGCGCTTCGCGCGCGCGGCTCGCCGAGCGCGCGCCGATCGCGGCTCCCTCCGCGAGCAGGGGCCCAGCCCCGCGGGACTCGAGCTCGAGCATCTCGTCGGCCATGGCTCAGCGGCTCCCGCTCGTCTCCCGGATCCACGGGAAGAGCCGCTCCTCGGCCACTCTGAGGAGCCAGAAGAGCAGGAAGGCGAGGCCGGTCGCCGACAGGATCGCGGCGATGAGCGCGCCCACCAGCCCCTTCTGCCCGAAGATCTCCGTCAACCCGCCCAGCCCCGCGTCCCCGACCTCCTGGCCGGCGAGGACCATCCCGAGGGTCGCCATGGCGAGACCGAGGCGAAGGCCGACGAAGATGTACGGCGCGGCCGCCGGGAGGACGACCTTCCAGACGCGCTGGCGGCGCCCGAGCGTGAGCGCCCTGCTCACGAGGTGGTAGGTACTGCTCACGTTCCTCACGCCGATCCAGGAGTTCAGCAGGATCGGCCAGACCGACAGCACCGTGATGAAGGCGACGCGCGCCACGTAGCCGAAGCCGAACCAGTCCTCCATCACGGGCAGGAGCACGACGACCGGCGTGGCGATGCCGATCGTCACGAGCGGGTCGAGCGACATCTCAACGAAGCGGAGCGACCCCATCGCGAGCCCGACGGCGATCCCGAGGACCGCGGCGATGGCGAAGCCCACGACCTCCTCGGCGACGCTGTCGGCGAACGCGCGCGGCAGCTCGGCGCTGGCAACGATGTGGCCGAACGCGGTCGCGACGGCGCTCGGGGTCGAGAAGAGGTAGAGCGCGTGCGGGTAGCTGTCGCCGTACCACTGCCAGAGGCCGACGAAGACGGCGACGGCGACGAGGCCGATGCCCCGGCCGTCCCACGCTCGCAGCAGCGAGCTCGTCCGCGCTGCTGGCGCGTCGGCCGCAGCCGTGCCCGGGTCCTCGACCATCGTCGAACCAGCCACGCTCATGCAAGACCCTCTGCCGTGCTCATGCAAGATCCTCTGCAGATCCCCGGTCCGCCCTCGCGGCAGCGCTTCCTCGCGTCACACCTGCGACGAGGCCGTGCCGCCCGCCGGGCACCCACCCGCGCACCGTAGCGCGCGTGGTGAGAGGGTGGCGGACACCCGCCACCCTCTCACGGAGCGACCCGTCGGACGGGTGCGCCTCGCGCCTAGTACGCGTTCGGGTGCGCCTCATAGACCTTCCAGGCGGCCTTCCACGGCCCGAACACCGCCACCCGGTTCAGCGGACGGAGGCCCGCACCGGCGAACTCGCCGTAGGCCTTGTAGAAGTCGTAGTTGTACCGGACGATCTGAGGCGTGTAGTCGGACTCCTGGAGCGGCCACAGGTTGAGGCTCTTGAAGATGGTGTGGTCGTTCTCGACGGCCGACGGCGGATCCGCGTTCAGCGTGTAGTGCTCGGCGTAGGTGACCCAGCGCATCCAGTGGTCGTTGAAGGTCTTCGCGGCCGAGATCCACGCGAGGCACAGCGCCTCGACGATCGCCGGGTCGTGCGCGATGAACTGCGGCGTCGCCCCCCAGAAGCTGTCGGCGATGCCGGGGTCGACCTGCGACGCGCGGGCCAGGACGTACAGGTGCCCGCCGAGCGCGGAGCGCAGGCTCTGCAGCGCAGACACGTGGATCCACGCCGCGTCGGCCTTGCCGGCGATCAGGACGGCGCCGATCGACGACCCCGACGACGAGCCCGTGACGTCGTAGGTCACCTGGCTCCGCTTCAGGTGCGCGTAGCGCAGCAGTGCCGGCATCAGCGTGTACTCCGCGCTCGTCGTCGTGCCGACGTCGATGGTCTTGCCCTTCAGCTGGGCGAGCGTCGGCACGTCCCGGGCCACGAAGACGTAGTCGAGGCGCGCCTGGTTCGGCATGAAGATCTCGAGCGGCAGGTTGATGAGGCTCGGCATGTCGCTGTTGATCGCGTCGATCTTGCCGGCGACGACGGCGTCCTGGCCCGTCGGCGACTCCGCGAGGGTCAGGCTCGAGGTCGCGCCCCACTTCTGCAGCGTCTGCTCGATGATGTAGCCGAGCGTGTCCTCGACGCCCGGGTGACTCCCGGCCGTCGCGATCGGGATGTTCCACCCCTTCAGGTTCGGCGTCCCGCGCGACGTGAAGCCGAGCTTCTTCGCCGTCGTTCTCGTCACCCTCGCTTTCGTCGGCCCACGCTTCTTCGAGTGGTGCACCGATGCCGGGTGACGGACCGTGGCGCCAGCCGGGAAGGCGCCGAGGCCGAGGACGAGCAGCGGCGCGACGGCGAGGCTGGCGATGAGTGAAACCTTGGATCTGCGATGCATCTCGGTCAGAACCCCCCAGTTCGATCGACCGCCCAGAGGCGTGGTGCACGACCCGCCTCTGGCGGTCACGGAACGCGTACGTTCGAGCGGCCGATGCGCCACGCAACGGCCCCCGGTCGCAGCACCGTCTTGCGACGCTCCCAGGGTACGGGCGCTGGCGTGCACGTCAAGCACGGCCGACCACTCAATGGAACGAATCGCTGGAGCGAAGAAGAGTCCCGCCGCAGCTGCCGGCTTCGCGGCGTGGACGGGCCGCGGGCGAGCGCCGCGGCGCCAGCTCGGCAGGCCGTCCTCGAGCCCGGTCAGCACGGCGAGACCGCTGCACCCCTTTGCCGTTGGTTCCGGGTGGCGTAGGCTCGGGATCGGCGCGCGGGCGGCGAACGGGCGGCGCGACATGGCGTCTTGCGCCGACGCTCCGCCCGCCCTCGCGCTGGCCGCGGCATTCGGCACGTCGATCGCAGGGGGTTCGGACATGGCAGAGGTGGACGTGCGCCGCAGCGAACCGGCCGTAGCACCCCCGGCCACCCTCGAGGAGCTCGAGCTTCGCGACCCCTACCGTGAGTGGCTGGCACGCGAGGGCGTCGAGGTGATCACGGACCACGCCTTCGGCGACCTGCTCGCCGTCGAGCTCGGGCCGTGGCCTCGCAAGGGCGGGCGCGGGGCGGTCGTCAACCTCGCGGGCGAGACCTTGCTGACCGACGCGCACCTCGTCGAGATCGCGCCCGCGGGCCGGTCCGAGCCCGAGCACCACCTCTACGAGGAGCTCGTCTACGTCCTCGCCGGCCACGGGGAGACGACCATCTGGTCCGGCAACCGCCGGGCCCGCGTCGAGTGGGGCGCGGGCGCGCTCTTCCCGATCCCGCTCAACGCGTGGTACGAGCACCGCAACCTGAGCGGGACCGAGCCGCTCCGGTACCTCGCCGTCACGAACGCGCCGCCGATGATGCGCCTGCTGGCCGACGACGACGCCGTGTTCGACTGCCCGCTCGCCTTCCCCGGCCGCTACGAGATCGACCCCGACTTCTACTCCGCCGGCGGCCGGCTGTACGCGCCGCGGGTGTGGCGCTCGAACTTCGTGCCGGACGCGCCGGCGGCCGACGTCTACGCCTGGAAGGAGCGCGGCGGCGGGGGCGCCAACGTGCTCCTCGAGATGGGGGGCAACACCTCGCTCAAGCCGCACATCTCCGAGTTCCCGGTCGGCACCTACAAGAAGGCCCACCGGCACGGGCCGGGCTACCACCTCGTCATCCTCGGCGGCCACGGCTTCAGTCTGCTGTGGACGGCGCCGGACATGTCCGACCTCGAGAAGCGGGACTGGTCGAAGAACTCGATGGTCATCATCCCGAGCCACGCCTGCTTCCACCAGCACTTCAACACCGGCACCGCACGCGCCCGCTACCTCGCCATCCGGCCCGGGAACATGGGGACCACCGCGCCCCCCTCCTACCGCCGTCCCGACGCCCAGGTGAGCATCCAGGAAGGCGGCTGGCAGATCGAGTACGAGGACGAGGCGAGGCAGGTCCACGAGCTCTTCGAGGCCGAGCTGGCCCGGCGCGGCGCGCCGTGCCGGATGCGGGCGTTCGTCCCCTGGTGCACGGGCGAGGTCGGCCCGACCGACGAGCGCGACACCTGAGCGCCGCCTTCGGCCTGCCAGGGACGACCTGCGCGCGCTCCTACCCGGCGGGGTAGCCGATCTCGGCGAGCACCTGCGCGCTGTGCTCGCCGAGCGCGGGGATGTGACGGGGCGCGTCGGGCGAGCCGAGCGGGAAGCGGACGATCGGCAGCGTGCCGACGGGCGAGGTCGCCTCGACGAACATCCGCCTGGCGAGGAGCTGCGGGTGGGAGAGCACCGAGGCGATCGTCCGGACCTCGCCGTGCGGGAGCCCGGCCGCCTGGAGGCGCTCGAGCCAGACGTCGGCGGGCTCCTCCCGGAAGGCGGCCTCGACGAGCGCCTCGAGCTCGCTGCGATTGGCCCGGCGAGACGGCGCGTCGGCGAAGCGGAGGTCGTCGAGCCACTCGGGCCGACGGACCACGCGCGTGCAGAAGCGCTCCCAGTCGCTCGGCGTGGCGACGACGACGCTCACCCAGCGCCCGTCCGCCGCGAGGTACGGCCCGTACGGGCACAGGTACTGGTGGCGCATCCCGGTGCGCGGCGGCTCCCCCCCGCCGTGCCAGGCGTGCTGGGGGAAGTAGCCGAGCCAGGAGACCGCCGAGTCGAGCATCGCGACGTCGAGGTACGCCCCCTCGCCCGTGCGCTCGCGGCGCAAGAGCGCGCCCACGACGCCGAGCGCGGCGGTGAGCCCGCCGATCAGGTCGGTGATCGGCAGGCCCACCTTGGCCGGCGCGTCGGGCTGGCCGTTGGTGAGCAGGATCCCCGACTCGCCCTGGATGAGCAGGTCGTAGGCCTTCACGTCACGGTACGGGCCGTCCTGGCCGTAGCCGGAGAGCGAGCAGTACACGAGGCGCGGGTTGTCGCGCCGCAGCTCCTCGGGCCCGAGGCCGAGGCGCCCGACCACGCCCGGCGCGAAGTTCTCGAGCACGACGTCGCAGCGGGCGGCGAGCCGGCGCACCGCCTCGCGCCCGGCCTCGCTCGCCAGGTCGAGCGTCACGTCGCGCTTGTTCGCGTTCAGCCACACGAAGCCGGTGGACAGCCCTCGCACCGCCGAGTCCCAGCCGCGCACGAGGTCCCCGCTGCCGGGCCGCTCGATCTTGATCACCTCGGCGCCCATCTCGGCGAGCGCGAACGAGCAGAAGGGCATGGAGACGGCCTGCTCGAGCGCGAGGACGCGCACGCCGGCGAGCGGGCCAGCCCCGGTCGCGCCGGCGGGCCCGGTGGCGGCTTCGGCCTCGCCGGCGCGCTCAGGCCCCATCGCCGTCGACGGCCGGGAAGAGGTTGACCGAGGGCGCGTGGTCGCGCCGCCAGACCATGACGGAGCGGCGGTACCGGATGACGAGCGTGCCGTCCTGGTTGTACCCGCGCGTCTCGATCTTGACGATCCCCTGCCCCGGTCGGCTGCGGGACTCGCGCGTCTCGAGCACCTCGGACTCCGAGTAGAGGGTGTCGCCGGCGAAGACCGGGTGCGGCAGCGAGATCTCGTCCCAGCCGAGCGCGAAGCCGTTCTCGCTCACGTCCGCGACGCCCATCCCGGCGACGATCGCGAGGGTGAAGGCGCTGTTGACGAGCGGCCTGCCCCACTCCGTCCGCTGCGCGTAGTGACGGTTGAAGTGGATCTGGTTCGTGTTGTTCGTGAGGAGGGTGAACATGGTGTTCTCCGCCTCCGTCACCGTCCTGCCGTACCGGCAGCGGTAGACGTCACCGACCTCGAAGTCCTCGAAGAAGCGCCCCTCCCAGCCCGGCTTGACGGTCCCCATCACTGCCCCCTCGGCTCGCCGGCGAGCTCGAGCACCCGCAGCGCCCGCAGCACGATGGGTCGGTCGACGAGCTGGCCTCCGAGCGCCACCGAGGCGTCCCCGCGGGCTTGGGCCGCCTCGAAGGCGTCGGCGACCCGGCGGGCGTAGGCGAGCTCGTCGGGCTGCGGGCTGAAGACCCGGTTGATCACCTCGACCTGGCGAGGGTTGAACGTCGACTTGGCCGAGAAGCCGAGGCGGCGCGCCGTCAGCGCGTCCCGCTCCATCCCCTCCGGGTCGTCGAGGTTCGGGAACACGCCGTCGACCGACAGCACCCGGGCCGCCGCGGCGGCGAAGACGACGAACGAGCGCGCGAAGAGCAGCTGCGCCGCCTCGCCCACCCGCTCGGTGCCGAGGCCGATCTCGAGCGCGAGGTCCTCGGCGCCGAGCATCAAGCCGACGAGGCGCCGGTGCGAGCGGGCGATCTCTGCCGCGCCGAGCACGGCGCGGGGGCTCTCGATCGCCGCCAGAATGCCGATCGAGCCTGGCTCGAGGCCGTGCGCCGCCTCGAGCCGCTCCAGCAGGGCGGCGACCCGTCCCACGTCGCCCGGCTCCTCGACCTTCGGCAGGCAGATGCCGTCCGGCGCGGCCGGCACGACGGCGGCGAGGTCCTCCTCGAACCAGCTGGTCGCCACCGCGTTGACGCGCACGAAGCGCTGCGGCTGGAAGGGCTTGCGCAGCGCCTCGGCCACCATCGCGCGCGCCTCGGCCTTGTGCTCGGGCAGCACGCCGTCCTCGAGGTCGAGCAGGACGCAGTCCGCGTCCGAGGAGGCGGCCTTCTCGAGGAAGCGCTCGCGGTTGCCCGGCACGAACATCCACGAGCGCGCCGGTCGCGCGCTCCTCGGTTCGATCGCTGGCGTCATCGCTCAGTACGACCGGGGCAGGCCGAGCGCGCGCTGGGCAAGGAAGGCGAGCACGAGGTTGTTGTTGACCGGGGCGATCTCGAGCAGCTTGGTCTCACGGTACTTCCTCTCGACGTCGTACTCGGTTGCGAAGCCGTTGCCGCCGAAGGCGAGCATCGCCGCGTTCGCCGCCTGCACCGAGGCCTGCGAGGCGAGCAGCTTCGCGGCGTTGGCCTCGATGCCGGCGGGCGCACCGGCATCGAAGAGCGTGGTCGCCTTGAAGCGCAGCAGGGACGCGGCCTCGAGCGCGGCGAAGGCCTGGGCGAGGGGGAAGGCGACGCCCTGGTTCGCACCGACGGGCCGGCCGAACACGACGCGGCGGGACGCGTACTCGCTCGCCCGCTCGACGAGGAAGCGGCCGTCCCCGATCGCCTCGGAGGCGATCAGGCAGCGCTCGGCGTTCCACCCGTCGATGATCAGCCGGAACCCCTGGCCCTCCGCGCCGATCAGGTTCTCGGCCGGTACCTCCAGGTCCGAGAGGAACACCTGGTAGGTGTGGTGGTTGAACATGACCGGGATGCGGTGCGTCTCGATCGTCCCCGCCCGGCGCGCCTCGCGCAGGTCGACGAGGAAGAGCGACAGCCCGTCCGTGCGCTGCTCGACGTCCTTGAGCGGCGTCGTGCGAGCGAGGAGCAGCATGAGGTCGGACTGGTCGACGCGCGAGATGAACACCTTCTGGCCGCTGATGACGTAGGTGTCGCCGCGGCGCTCGGCCCGGGTCGAGATGCGCGTCGTGTCGGAGCCGGCGTCGGGCTCGGTGACGCCGAACGCCTGGAGGCGCAGCCGGCCGGCGGCGATCTCGGGGAGGTACCGACGCTTCTGCTCCTCGCTGCCGTGCCGCAGGAGCGCGCCCATCGTGTACATCTGGGCGTGGCAGGCGTTGGCGTTGCCGCCGGAGCGGTGGATCTCCTCGAGGACGATCGCCGCTTCCGTGACGCCGAGGCCGCCGCCACCGTACTCGGTCGGGATGAGGATGGAGAGCCACCCGAGGCTCGTCAGGGTGTCGACGAACTCGCTCGGGTACTCCCGGCGTTCCTCGAGGTCCCGCCAGTACGAGCCGGGGAACTTCGAGCACAGCTCGCGGATGGCGTCGCGGATCGCGAGCTGGTCCTCGCTGAGGGCGAAGTCCATGGCTCAGGCGAAGTGGCCCGACCGGACGAGCGGCTCCGCCTGCCGGAGGAAGCTCGAGAGCTCCTCCCACTGGCGGTCCTCGGCCTCGGGGACGCACGCGACGATGCAGCGGGTGACGCCGGCCCGCTCGTGCCCGGCGAGCTTGGCGGGGAGCCCCCCGAGGTCGCGCCCGGCGTACATCGGGACGTCGTCCACCATCTCGTCGGGGATGGAGCGGCGCGCCGCCGTGAAGCCCTCCGTCAGGTGCAGCTGCTTCACCCGGTCCACGACCTCGCTCCACCCCATGCGCCGCAGGAGGTCGGAGTAGCCCCGCTGGAGGCAGTAGAAGGTGAGCACCTTCTTCAGCGCCCAGCGCGCCGCGCCGACGTCATCGCTCAGGCAGACCCGGATCTTCGACACCACCGCCAGCTGCGACGGATCGCGCCCTGCCTCGCGCGCCCCCTCGTGGAAGCTCTTCACGATCTCGGCGATCATGTCGCCGTTCGCCATGTTGATGATGATGCCGCCGCACAGCTTGCCGGCCAGGCGTGCCATCTGGGGCCCGAGGGCGGCCAGCCAGATCGGCAGCTCGTACTCGGGGGGCTCGAAGGCCAGCCGGAACCCGCCGCGCGTCGCGAACCGCTCGCCGACGTAGTCGGGGAGCTTCTGCCCCGAGTAGACGGCGCGCACGATGTCGACGTACTCGCGAGCGAGCCGCAGGGGCCGCTCGAAGCGCTCGCCGTGCCACCCGGCGATGACCTCGTTGCCGACCCCCAGCCCGAGGATCAGGCGACCGCGGCTCAGCTCGTTGAGCGTCGCCGCCTGGATCCCCATCGTGACGGGCGAGCGCCCGAACACGTGGTAGATGGCGGTGCCGAGCGCGAGGCGCTCGGTGCGCGCCGCCATCGCCGAGAGCATGACGAGCGGGTCGCGGCTGTTCGACTCCCCCTTCCACACGGCACCGAACCCGCGCCGCTCGGCCTCCTCCGCCGCGCGCACGCAGATGTCGATCGGCACCTGCGCCGCCGAGTTGAACTCGGTGTCGATGATCATCGGCGTCGTCCTCCTCGCTCCCGCCCGACCGGGCCAAGCGTGCCCCTCATGCCGTGTACCACCGCTTCGGGTCGAGCTCCTCGCGAACGACGCGGCACTGCTCGGCGGTGGGCGGATCGGTGCGCGCCGGGCCACCGGGCGGCAGGTGCACCGTAAGCGGCGTGTCGGCGAGGACCGCGTCGACGTCCTCGCCGGGGTGCACCGAGGCGAGGACCGGCCCCTGGTCGCCGATCTCGAGGACCGCCCGGTCCGTGACGACGGCGACCGTCCCGCGGCCCGCGAGGCCGACGTCGCCTCGGGCGCGCCCGTTGACCCGCCGTCCCGGGCTCGTCAGGAAGTCGAGCGCGGGCGCGAACTTGCGGGGATCGTGCCGCATCACGACGAGGACGCGCTCGGCCAGCGAGGCCACGTCGTTGCCCCCTCCCGACCCGTTGAAGCGCCGCGTCCGGCCCGCGCGGTCGTGCACGAGCGTCGTGTTGATCGAGCCGTCCCCGTCGACCTGCAGCGCGCCGAGCAGTCCGAGGGTCACGCGCCCGCCGTGCAGCATCGTCCCGAGGACGTCGAGGACGCCGCCGTAGGCGCTCGCCCCGCTCCACATGCGGGGATCGGCGATCCCGGCCGAGGGCTCGCGCGGGCAGGGCGCGAACACGCCGATCTCGAGGAGCATCCGCATCCCCGGGGCGTGCGTGCGCTGGGCGAGCTGCGCGGCGACCTGCGGCAGCCCGAGCCCCACGAGGACGACGTCGTCGCTCGTGATGAACGACGCCGCGGCGGCGGCGAGCATCTCGCCGGGCGTCCACTCGAGGCCGGCGGCCGTCGGCATCGCGCCGCGCCCGTCCATCACGCCCACCCGCCCACGACGCGCTTGTCGAGGTAGGCAGCGAACTCGTCGCCACCCTCCCGGCTCGCGGCGACGTGCTCGTCGAACCAGGCCGCGTCGAAGTCGTAGGCGCCGAACACGGCCGTCGGGCGAGCCCCGAAGGGCACCTCGGCGACGGCGGCGACCGTCACGCCGGGGATCGTGACCGCGCCCGGCTCGAGGGTCCCCGCCGCCACGACCCGCTCGGCGGTGACGATCACGCGCTCGGCGGCGAGCGCGGTCTCGCGGATCGACCACGCCGGACCGACGACGACGGCGTTGCCCTCCTCGTCGCACGCGTTGGCGTGCACGATCGCCACCTCGGGGCGAAGCGCCGGCAGGGCGACGCAGGGGCGCCCGGAGAACGGGTCCTCGATCGTCGCGGCCCCGCCCGCCGCGACGAGGGGGGGCAGCAGCTCGGATCCGAGGAGGGTCCGGCTCGGGACGAACGGGAGGCCGAGGCTCCCCGCGAACAGGCGCAGGGTGAGGCTCAAGGTCGAGTACTCGAGGGCATCCACGCTCCCCGTCGCGATGGCCCGGTTCACCGCGTGCAGCGGGCCGAAACGGTCGAGCGAGCCGCCCGAGTAGACGAGGCGCTCGACGCAGCCCGCGCCGACCAGGATGTCCGTCTCCATGCCGCCGACGACCTGCACGAGGCGCAGGCGGCGCGTCCCCTGGGCGACGATCGCGGCGACCGCGGCGATCGCGTTGCGATTGATGGCGAAGCCGCAGAGCGCGAGCTCGCACCCGTCCCCGACGAGGGCGACCGCCTCCTCGAGCCGGGCGACCTTGCTCACGGCGTCACTCCAGGCCGAGCAGCTTGGCCGGGTTGTCGCACAGGATCTTGCGCACGTCGGACGCGGGGATGCCGAAGCCGAGCAGCGCGCGCACGAACACCCGCATCCCGTCGATGGCGTCGAGGTGGAGCACCTGGCCGAAGTCGCTCCCCGCCACGCACCGGTCCGGCCCGATCCGACGGATGGTCTCCACGGTCTCCATCGGGTCCTGCACGGGCTGGTACAGCGAGGGGATCATCGGCTGGCAGTAGGTGCCGACGTAGGTGCCGAGCGCTGCGAGCTGCTCCATCTCGTCGATGAGAAGCTTGTTCAGCTCGAGCAGGGGGTGATCGAGGACGGTGCGGACGCCGAGCTCGCGCGCCAGGGTCGCGAGCGGCAGGAGCTCCTCGAAGTCCGTGTGTCCGAGCGCCACGGCGACGTTGGCGTCCGCCGCGAGCTGCAGCACCTCCCGCACCGCGGGGCGGACGGTGCCGTCGGGGTCGACGAGGCGCACGTACTCGTCCTCGCTCGGGTCGAGACCGGCGGAGCGTGCCCAGCCGTAGGACTTGAAGGTCGGGAACCAGATGCACCGGAAGTTCGGGTACTGCAGGCCGATGCGCACCGCCTCGGGGTTGACGCCGTGGTTGAGGCCGAGGCCGCCGTAGACCTCGACGCGGTGCTCCAGGCGCCCGTCGCGCACCATCTCGTCGATCTGGCGCTGGACGAGGTACGCCGCGTTCGCCGTGAGGTTCCAGTGGTCCTTGAAGGCGATGGCGCGCATCCTCGCCTTCGACGCTTCGACGGCGATCTGCACCATGTCCTGCGAGCGCGGGACGAAGTCGGGGAAGGCGTGGATGTGGTGGTCGATCGCCCCGACGAGCACGTCGTCCTCGACGCCGGGCCGGATCTCGCGCAGCTGCGGGTTGTCCTTCAGCATCTCGTAGAAGTACGTGCGCGAGTTCAGCTGGCGCACCCGTTCGACGCTCAGCGTCCGGCCGACCATCCCCGGCCGGTAGAGCTCGTGCTCATCGCACACGGCGCCTCCTTCGCGGGCGTTCACGGCTGGCGCCCCGCCGGTGGGCGCTCCTCACCGTCTCATTTTTTGGGATCACTAGCTCGACTATCGCTACAGCGAACTGTAACCCCTGCTCCGGTGCGGGACAACCCCGCGATCGCGCGCGCTCGCAGAAACACGAGGAGCGGTGCCGCCCGTGGACAGCGCAGGCCCGGCGTCGCGACCGGTCCCCGAGCCGGGCCAGCGGCGCGCCCGCGCCGCGAGAGGTGCGCCGCGCGCCCTCAGACGTCGTGCTCGACCACGCGCCTCGTCAGCTCGGTCGCGGCCTCGAGCGTCAGCGCGACGAGGCCGTCGACCTCGCCCTCGGCGACCCGGTACTCGGGCGCGACGACGCTGAGGCCGGCGACCACCTCGCCGCTGCGCCGGAAGATCGGGGCCGCCACGCCGAGCACGCCGGCGTCCACCTCGCCACGGGTGATCGCGTACCCGCGCGCCCTGATGCGCTCGAGGTCCTGGCGCAGCGACGCCTCGCTCGTCACCGTCGCGCCGGTGAAGTCCCGCAGCTGCGTCCGCTCGAGGAGGGCGGTGAGCTCCTCGCCCGCCAGCCAGGCGATGAGCACCTTCGCCGACGCGCCGGCGTGGACGGGCAGGACGCGGCCGCGCTCGTAGGACAGCCGGATCGGGTTCGGGCTGCGCACCTCCTCCACGCAGATGACGTGATCGCCGGTCCGGCGCGTGAGGACCGTCGTCTCACGGGTGGCCTCCGTCAGGCGCCGCATCACCGGCACGGCGACCGCGCCGAGGTCCCAGCTCGCGCGGGCGATCGCCGCGAGCTGCAGCACCCGGGGACCGAGGCGCAGGCCGCCCGAGGTCTCGTCGTCCTCCACCAGGCCCGCCGCCCGCAGGCTCTGGAGGTAGCGGTAGGTCGTGCTGCGCGACATCCCCAGGGCCTTCGCCGCCTCGCCCGCGGAGATCACCGGGTGCTGGTCGTCGAAGAGCGAGAGCAGGTCAATGGCGCGGGCCGCCGTGACGTTGCCGCGCGGCTCGGCCGTGTTCGGTCCGCGTGCGGGACGACCCATGGCTCTCAGGGGCGCGGCGCGCGGCCGAGCCCGCCTCCCGGTCCCGCGCTGGAGGCGCCGGGGACGACGCCGCGGCGCCGCTCGCCGCCCGGCCGCGCTCGGTCCCGGGGCTCCCCGGCGCGCGCCGGCGCGACGGGCCTCACCGGACGGTCAGGACGCGACATGCTCTCAGGCTAAGCGATCGGGCGAGGCCGACGGGCCATGTGCGCACCCGTTGGCTCGCCGCTCACGCTCCCGTCGCCGGCGGCCCAGCGGCCGGGCCCGCCCCGTCGCGGGGAGATGCCGGGTGGCGGCCCGGAGGCGGCGTCGAGCGGGGCCGGCGCTGGGGAGGCCGGCGCGGCGGGACGGGCGTCGGTGGGAGCTGGCGGCGGGGACCGGACCACGGGCTCGGCGGCGTGAGGAGGAGGTCGCCGAGGCGGTACGCAGCGTCCTCGTAGTTGACGCGCCAGCCGACGAAGTCCGGCCACGCCGCCTCGGCTCCGCGCTCGAGCGGGAAGCCAGCCGACTCGAGCATGGCGACGGCCGCGGCGAACTCCTCGAAGGCGAGGCGGATCGGCCCCTCGGGGCTCGGATCGGGGTCGATCGGCACGGCGAGCATCGTGCCGATGCGGCGAAGCGCCGTGAAGCCCATCCGCAGGCACAGGCGCGCCGTCGAGGGCGCCCCGGCCGGTGCGAGCGCGAGCTGCATCGCCGCGGCGTCGAGCACGGCGAGCAGCCCGCCGAGCCAGGAGTACCAGGGCTCGGGCGAACGGAAGAAGCAGAGCACGGGGTAGGTCGTGTGCGTCTCGGCGACCTCCGCCGCCCACGCCTCCCAGGAGGCGTAGAGCTCGGCGAGCGTGTCGGTGATCCCGACGAGCTCGTGGCGGACCAGGAGCTCGGGCCCCCACGCGGGGAGTCCCGCCCGGCTCTCGAGCAGCGAGACGAGCGTCTCGCGTCGGTTGAAGGCCGAGTAGAGCGTCGGCAGGTAGGCGATCTGGAGGGCGACGATGACGGCCCAGCTGGCGCCGGCGGCGACGTCCGGGGCGAGGTCGCGCGGCCCGGCCGCGTGCAGGGTGCCGGCGGTGAAGAGCGCGGCCGCCGCCTGCGCGACGCCCGCGCCGAGGCTGTGCACGTGCGGCGTGATGACGAGCCCGAACCCGAGGACGAAGCCCCCCGCCCAGACGGCGATCCCCGCGGCCACCGCCGTCGGGGCGCCGAGCGCGAGGAGGCCGTCCTTCGCCTCGTAGGTGCGAGCGAGGCGGGCGAGGCCGCAGAAGGCGGCGTGCACGCCGCGGGCCACGGCGAGGGGGACGAGCTCGAAGCCGGCCGGGGTCCGCGCCAGCACGAGCGTGAAGAGCACGCCCGAGGCGGAGAGGACGACGACGAGCACGCCCGACGCGAGCAGGAGGGCGCTCACTGCTCGCCCTCAGCACCCGCCGGCGGCGCGCGCGTACAGCTCGATGACCTCGAAGGTGGCGTAGGTCCCGGCCGGCGAGCGGTAGGCGGCGTCGTAGCGGCGCATCGCCTCGCCGAGGCGCCGTCCGGCGCGGCGGGGCTCGTGGGCGTAGGCGGCGCCTGTCGCGCGCAGCGCCGCGAGGAAGGCGCGGGCGCTCTCGTAGTCGCGGCGCACGAGGCGCCGGCGCGCCTCGACGTCGGCGAGGCCGGCCTCGACGAGCCAGGCGGCCCAGCGGCGTGCCGGGTGGAGCACGAGCGAGGGCCCGCCGTGCCCGCCGCGCTCGCGCGGGGTGCCGAGCGCGGCGAGGAGCTCGACGAAGGTGGCCGGTCCCAAGGTGGCGTGCGCCATCGCCCCGCCCGGGGCAAGCAGCCCGGCCAGCCGGCGCAGGCTGGCCGCGGGCGCGGCGAACCACTGGATCGTCGCGTTCGAGACGACGAGGTCGAAGCGCTCGGCGCTCTCGAGCGCCTCGGCGTCGGCGAGGCGGACCTCGACGCGGGGCCGCCCGGCCAGCCGGGCCCGTGCGGCCTCGACCATCGGCCGAGCGATGTCGACGGCGAGCAGACGGGCGGAGGGGTAGGCGACGGCGAGGCGCTCGGTGAGGCGGCCCGTCCCGCACCCGAGCTCGAGGATCGACGACGGCGCGAGGGCGAGGCGCGCGAGCGCGGCGACGAGCCGGTCCGCCATCTCGTCCTGGACGAGCGCGTTCGCCTCGTAGGTGCCCGCGTGCCGGCCGAAGCGCGCCGCGACGCGGCGCTTGTCGAGGACGTGGGCCGTCACCGCGCGAGCACCTCGCCGAGCCAGGCGCGAAACGCCTCCGGTGCCGAGATCGGCGGCGCGTGGCCCACCTGCGGCAGCTCCACGAGGCTGGCCTGTGCGAGCCCGCCCACGAGGACGCGCGCCGCGCGCGCGGGGACGATCCGGTCCGCCGCGCCGACGAGCACGTCGACGGGCACCGCGATCGCCGCCGGGTCGATCTCGAAGGACGCGAAATACTCGAGCCCTGCGAGGAGGGCCTCGAGCGGGGCGGGCGGCGCAGCGGCCGGCGCGCCGAGCACGGCGTCGAGCCCGCCCCGCCGCTCCGCCGCCGAGAGCATCTGCCGTCGGAAGGCGCGCAGCGCGCCCTCGCGGTCGCGGCGCAGGCGCGCGCCGAGCGCGTCGAGGGCCTCCGGGGCGACGCCGGGCTCGCCCGGCCCGTCGGCGACGAAGCGGCGCGTCGGGGCGACGAGGTGGAGCCGGCGCACGAGCGCGGGCGCGGCAGCTGCCACCTCCAGGGCGACGAGCGCGCCGAGCGACCAGCCGACGACGCGGGCCGGGGCACCGCAGCCCTCGAGGAGGCGCCGAGCGGCGGCCGCGTGGTCGGCCGCGGCCCGGCACGACGCGAACTCGCAGGCCAGGTGGCGGTAACCGGGGAGGGCCGCGATCGCCTCGGCGAACACGCCGGGGCCGAACGACCACCCCGGCAGCCAGCAGACCGGCTCGTCAGCGATCGCTCGCGGCCTCTGACTCGGCGAGACAGGAACCGAGCGCGTCGAGCGCCCGCTCCACGTCCTCGGCGCGGTGGGCGGCACTGAGGGACAGGCGGAGGCGTGCCGTGCCCGGCGGGACGGTCGGCGGGCGGATCGCCACGGCGAGGACGCCGCGCGCCTCGGCCAGCGCGGACAGCTCGCTCGCCCGAGCCGCCGAGCCGACGAGGAGCGGGACGATCTGGCTCGCCGAGCGCCCCACGTCCGCGCCGAGCCGCGCGAGCCCCTCGCGCAGGCGGGCGGCCTGCTCGAGGAGGCGGGCGCGGGCCGCGTCAGCCGCCTCGAGCAGCGGGAGCGCGGCGGCGACGGCGCCGACGACCGCCGGCGGGAGCGCCGTCGTGAACAGGAAGGGCCGAGCCGTGCTCGCCACGTGGTCGACGAGGCGTCGCGAGCCGGCGATGTAGGCCCCGTAGGCGCCGTAGGCCTTGGAGAAGGTCCCGAGATGGCACTCGACGGCCTGCCCGAGACCGGCCGCGGCGGCCACCCCCGCCCCCCGCGGCCCGAACACGCCCTCCGCGTGCGCCTCGTCGAGGTAGAGCACGGCGCCGTAGCGCTCCTTCAGCTCGACGATCTCGGCGAGCGGCGCGACGTCGCCGTCCATCGAGAAGACGCTCTCGGTGACGACGAGGACGCGGCGCGCCCCGCGGGAGCGGGCGAGGTCGAGCTTGGCCTCGAGGTCGGCGAGGTCGCCGTGGCGGTAGCGGTACAGGGTGGCGCGCGACAGTCGGCACCCGTCGAGGATGCTCGCGTGGTTGCGCCGGTCGCAGACCACGGCGTCGCCGCGCCCGACGAGCGCGCCGATCACCCCGAGGTTGGCGAGGTAGCCGCTCGAGAGCACGAGGGCGGCCTGCGCCTGGCGGTGGGCAGCGAGGCGCTCCTCGAGCTCGGCGACGGCGCGGCTCGTCCCCGTGACGAGGCGCGACGCCCCCGCGCCGGCAGCGCCGGCGGCGGCCTCGGCCGCCGCCTCGCGCACCGCCGGGTGGCCGGCGAGGCCGAGGTAGTCGTTCGAGGAGAGGTCGAGGAGGCGACGGCCGTCCGCCGTCAGGATGTGCCCGGCGCGCCGCTCGAGGGGGCGCAGGCGCCGCTCGAGCCCGGCGTCGCGGCGCCGGCGGGCCTGCGCCTCGAGATCGGCCTCGAGGTGGCCCGCTAGCGCGCGCACGCCTCGATCTCGAAGCCGAGGTCCTCGATCATCCGGTAGTCGGCCTCGGGCGGCTGGCCGGCGGTCGTGAGGTAGTCGCCGACGAAGAGCGCGTTCGCCGCGAAGAGCGCGAGCGGCTGCAGGCTGGCGAGGTTCACCTCCCGCCCGCCGGCGACACGGATCTCCTTCGTCGGGCAGACGAAGCGCATCAGCGCGAGGACCTTGAGGCACCGTCGCGGGTCGGGCCCGGGCATGCCGCCGAAGGGGGTCCCGTCGATCGCGTGGAGGAAGTTCACGGGGATCGAGTCCGCGTCGAGCGCCCGCAGCGCGAAGGCGAGGTCCACGAGCTGCTCGTCGGTCTCGCCGAGGCCGGCGATGAGCCCCGAGCACGGGGAGATGCCCGCCGCCTTCACCGCTTCGAGCGTGGCGAGGCGGTCCGCGTAGGTGTGCGTCGTCGTCACCTGCGCGAAGTGGTCCGACGAGGTGTTGAGGTTGTGGTTGTAGCGGTCGACGCCGGCCTCGGCCAAGAGCGCGGCGTCGGCCTCCGAGAGCAGGCCGAGGCACGCGCACACCTTGAGCGGCAGCTCGGCCTTGATGGCGCGCACCGCCTCGGCGACCGCCCGCAGCTCGCGCGGGTTCGGACGGCGCCCGCTCGCGACGATGCAGTAGGTGCCGGCCCGCCTCGCCGCGGCCTCGCGCGCCCCGGCGAGGAGCACCTCCCGATCGAGGAGCCGGTAGCGCTCGACCGGGGCGGTCGAGACGGCCGACTGCGAGCAGTAGCCGCAGTCCTCGGGGCACAGGCCGCTCTTCGCGTTGACGAGCATGTTGAGCTTCACCCGGCGCCCGAAGTGCGCCCGGCGGACGCGGAAGGCGGCCTGGAGGAGGGCGAGGAGCTCGTCGTCGTCGCAGGCGAGGACGGCGAGCGCCTCCCCCCTCGTCGGCGCCTCGCCGGCGAGGACCTTGTCGGCAAGCTGCTCGAAGCGGCCCGCGGGCACGGGCTCAGGCACGGAGCTCCTCCTTCCGAGCTGGCGCCACCGCCGCGAGGAGCGGCGCGAGGTCGACGTGGCGCTCGAGGTGGTCCGCGAGCGCGTCAGGGGACGCGGGGCCGACGAGCGGCGGGAGGTGCCCGAGGACGCGCACGGCGGCGAGCTCCTCGATGAGCCCGGGGTTCCCCGCGCTCGACGCGTCGGCCGCGCCGTTCAGCACCACGCCCGCGACCCGCAGCCCCCGCGCCGCGGCGAGCGCGCAGGTCAGCGCGACGTGGTTCACCGTCCCGAGGCCGGCCCGGGCGACGACGACGAGCGGCAGGCCGCAGGCGGCGGCGAGGTCGGCGATCGTCGCGCCCGGCGCCACGGGGACGAGGAGGCCGCCCGCCCCCTCGACGACGAGGGCGTCGTGGCGGGCGGCGAGCGCCTCGAGCGCGCCGAGCGTCGCGTCGAGGTCGGCCTCTCGGCCCTCGAGGCGGGCCGCGACGAGGGGGGCGAGGGGGGCCCGGAAGGCGTTCGGTGCGATCGCCTCGAGCGGGTCGGCCACCCCGGCCGCCCGGGCGAGCGCCGCCGCGTCGCCGGCCGGGTCGGTGGCGAGCGCCCCGCTCTGGAAGGGCTTCGCGACGCCGACGTCGACGCCACGGCGCAGCAGCGCTCGGACGAGCGCCGAGGCGACGAAGGTCTTGCCGACCTCGGTGTCCGTCCCGGTGACGAACAGGCCCCTCACCGTCCCGTCACCTCGGCGACCGCCTGCGTGACGACGGCCGCCATCTCGTCGAGCTCGGCGTCGCTCGCCACGAGGGGGGGCATGAGCACGACGACGTCGCCGAGGGGGCGCGTCAGCAGCCCGAGCTCGCGAGCCCGGCGGCACACGGCCCAGCCGACGCGCTCCTTCGGGTCGTAGCGGGCCTTCGAGTCGCGCTCGGCGACGAGCTCGATGCCGACCATGAGGCCGCGACGGCGCACCTCCCCGACGTGCTCGAGCTCGGCGAGGCCGCCGAGCGCGGCCCCGAGGCGCTCGCCGGCCTCGGCCGCCCGCCGGACGAGGTCCTCGCGCTCGAACAGGTCGAGGCTCGCGAGCGCGGCCGCGCAGCCGAGCTGGTTGCCCGTGAACGAGTGGCCGTGGTAGAGGGCCTTCAGCTCCGCCGGCTCCCCCCAGAACGCGTCGTAGAGGGCGTCGGAGGTGAGCGTCGCGGCGACCGGGAGGTAGCCGCCGGTGAGCCCCTTGCCCACCGCCATCAGGTCGGGCGCCACCTGCTCGTGCTCGCAGGCGAACAGCCTCCCGGTGCGCCCGAAGCCGGTCGCCACCTCGTCGGCGAAGAGGAGGACCTCGTAGCGCCGGGCGAGGTCGGCGAGGGCCGCCAGGAAGCCCGGCGGCATCGCGATCATCCCCCCGGCGCCCTGCATCACCGGCTCGACGACGATGCAGGCGGTCTCGTCGGCCTGCCGGTCGAGCAGCTCCTCGAGGCGCCCGAGGCAGTAGGCGACGCACTCCTGCTCGCTGCCGGGGAAGCGGTAGGGGTAGGGGTAGGGGACGCGGTCGGCAGGGAAGAGGAGCGGTCCGAACTCCGCGTGGTACAGCTCGATGCCCGAGACGCTCATCGCGCCGATCGTGTCCCCGTGGTAGCCGTTCTCGAAGCACACGAAGCGACGCTTGCCCGGCCGGCCGACCCGCCGCCAGTAGGCGAAGGCGATCTTCAGGCCGACCTCCACCGCGGCGGCACCCGAGTCGGAGAAGAAGACCTTCCGGAGCGAGCTCGGCGTGAGGGCGACGAGCCGCTCGGCGAGCTCGATCGCCGGCACGCTGCCCATCCCGAGCAGCGTCGAGTGCGCCACCTTCGCGAGCTGGGCGGCGATCGCCTCGTTCAGCTCCCGCCGGGCATGCCCGTGGACGTTCAGCCACAGCGACGCGTTGCCGTCGAGGTAGGCGGTCCCGTTCACGTCGACGAGGCGGCAGCCCTCGCCCCGCTCGACGATCACCGGCTCGTCGGCCAGGTAGTCCTTCATCTGCGTGAAGGGGTTCCACAGGTAGCGCCGGTTCTTCTCGAGGAGCTCCTCGTAGCGGCGAGGCGGTGCCATCGGGGCCATTATCGGCGCGCTCGCAGCGCCCGGGCCTCAGCGGCGCACCCGCGTGGCGAGGGCGAGGCCCTCGAGCAGCCACGGGGCGAGCGGCTCGCCGAAGCGCCCGGCGGCGAGGTCGTCGACGTGCACCCAGGCGGTCGACGCCACCTCCGCTGGGTCGGGCGACAGGTCGCCGTCGAAGGCGCCGACGAAGACGTGGTCGTGCTCGTGCTCGACGAGGCCGCTCGCCGGGCAGGTCGCCCGGTAGGTGAAGGCGCCCGCCGGCTCGAGGGTCGCCTCGACCCCGAGCTCCTCGCGCACGCGTCGGGACGCCGAGGCGAGGACGTCCTCGCCTGGCCCGGGGTGCGAGCAGCAGGCGTTCGCCCAGTGCAGCGGGAAGTGGTACTTCGCCGCCGCGCGCTGCTGGAGGAGCGTGCGCCCCGAGCCGTCGAGCAGGAACACCGAGAAGGCGCGGTGCAGGCGGCCCGGCGGCTCGTGCGCGGCGAGCTTGCCCGCCACTCCGAGCTCCCGGTCGCGCTCGTCGACGAGCACGACGACCTGTCGAGTTGAGCTGGCCACGCGATCTCCGCCGAGCGTCCTCGCCCGGCTCGGCGGCGGGCCGACCGGGTCGGCCAGAATGCTACCGGCCCTGCCGGGCGCTTCGCGGCGCCGGCGGAGGCGAGGGGCAGGCTCGGACGGGGAGGATCGTCGCATGGAGTACCGCCGGCTCGGTCGGTCCGGGATCAAGGTGAGCGTGCTGTCGTTCGGCTCGTGGGTGACCTTCGGGGGCGGGCGCGACCGATCGGTCTCGGAGGCGTGCCTCAAGGCCGCCTACGAGGCAGGCGTCAACTTCTTCGACAACGCCGAGGTCTACGCCGGGGGTGAGGCCGAGGTCGTGATGGGCGAGGCCATCCGACGCCTCGGCTGGCCCCGGCACAGCTACCTCGTCTCGACGAAGCTCTTCTGGGGCCTGCACGACTGCGTGAACATGCGGCGGACCTTGAACCGCAAGTACCTCCTCCAGGCGATCGACGGCTCGCTCCAGCGCCTCGGCCTCGACTTCGTCGACCTGGTCTTCTGCCACCGCCCCGACCCCGAGACGCCCGTCGGCGAGACGGTGTGGGCGATGCACGACATCGTGAGCTCCGGGAAGGCCCTCTACTGGGGCACCTCGGAGTGGTCGGCGGACGAGATCCGCGCCGCCCACGCCTTCGCCGAGCGCCACCACCTGCACCCGCCGGTCGTCGAGCAGCCTCAGTACAACCTGCTCTTCCGTCGGCGCGTCGAGCACGAGTACGCCCGCCTCTACGAGGACGTCGGCCTCGGTCTGACGACCTACAGCCCGCTCGCCTCCGGCGTGCTCACCGGCAAGTACCTCGCCGGCGCGCCGCAGGGCGCGCGCCTCACGCTCCCGGAGTACCAGTGGCTCAGCGCCAACCTGAGCGAGGAGCGCACTCGCACGGTCGCTGCGCTCCAGCAGGTCGCCGACGAGCTCGGGGTCAGCCTCGCACGCCTGTCGATCGCCTGGTGCGCGCGCAACCCGCACGTGTCGACCGTGATCACCGGCGCGAGCAGCCTCGAGCAGCTCGAGGAGAACCTCGGCGCGCTCGAGGTGCTCGAGCGCCTCGACGACTCGGTGCTCGCTCGCCTCGACGAGCTGACCGCGCCGCGCTGAGGGCGCCCAGCCCCGAGCCGGGGTGCCCCGGCGGCCGTCACCCACGGTGGCCGCGGTGACACGCTGAGTGGTGGACCCGCCCGGCCACGTCGGGTACTGTCGCCGAGATGCCCGAGCGTCCGAGGTCGTTCGCGACGGCCAGGGCGGCCGAGGGGGCGAACTCGTCGGACCCTGGCCACGGCCCCGAGCCGGTCGACGGCCGCCTCGGCGAGTTCCTCAGCGAGGCGGTGTGCGTCGTCGGCGCCGACGGCCGCATCCGCGCCGCCCTCGGCGCGCCCGGCGTGCTCGGCACGGGGAACCCGATCGGCACGGCGCTCGTCGACCACCTCCACCCCGACGACCGCCCCGCCGAGCCCGAACGGGCGCTCGAGGCCCTCTCGCGCGCGCCGGACGGGCAGGCGTGCGGACCGATCCGGCTGCGCCACGCCGGTGGCGGCTACCGCAGCTACGACGTCGCCGTCGTGGACCGTCGCGACGACCCGGCGCTCGCCGGCTTCGTCGTGCGGCTGCGCCAGGTCCTCCCCGCCGCCGAGCGCGAGCCGCGGCGCCTCGAGCTCGACCTCGACGCGCTGGCCGACGCGCTGCCGGTCCCGGTGCTCTTCTTCGACGAGGTCGGGCGGGCCTCCTTCGCCAACGCGGCGGCGCGCAAGCTCCTCGGCGACCACCTCGAGGCGGCGACGCGCGGCGGGCTCCTCGCGCTGTGCCCGCCCGACGAGCGCGGCGAGGTCCGTGCCGCGCTCGAGGCGCTCGAGGCGGCACCGGGAGATGCCACGCTCACGATGCACCTCGACCCGCACGGCGCCTCGCCGGCCGCCCCGCTCCTCGAGGTCCACCTCTCGGCGCGCGCCAGGGCGACGGGCACGCCCTCCCTCGTCGCCGCGCTCGAGGACGTCACCGACCGGCACCACACCGAGCACGAGCTGCGGCGCCAGGCGTCCTCCGACCCGCTCACCGGGCTGCTCAATCGGCGCGGCGCCGAGGCGGTGCTGCGGGAGCGGATCCGGCGCGGCGCCGAGCACGTTGCCCTCGTCTACCTCGACCTCGACCGCTTCAAGGTCGTGAACGACACCTACGGCCACGACGCGGGCGACGCCGTGCTCGTCGAGGCGGCCCGGACGCTCCGGGCGGGCACGCGGGCCGAGGACGCGGTGGCGCGCTTCGGCGGGGACGAGTTCCTCGTCATCGTCGACCAGGACGAGGCGCGCGACCTCGACGCGCTGGCCAGGCGCCTCGAGGCGGCGATCGGCGCCGCCGTCGGCTACGGCGTCAGCGCGAGCGCCGGCGTGGCCCGCGGCCGGCGGGGCGACTCCCCCCGCTCGCTCGTCCGGCGCGCCGACCGGGCGATGTACGCCGAGAAGCGGCGCCGAGGGATCGCCACGGTCGGCGGCGACCTCCTCGCCCGGGCGACGCGCCCCTGAGCGCTGGTCGCTCCGTTGCTCGTGTGGCGCAGGTTCACACAGCGTTCACACCGAGGACACCGCCGGGAAATCGCCAGCTGACAGGCTCGACGCGTGCCGCACGGGCACGCGAGCCGGCGCTGCGGCGCGGGGTCGAGCGAGACGAGCGGGAGTGGCTGCGTGAGCTACCAGGCCGAGTACATCTGGATCGACGGGACCGAGCCGACGGCGATGCTGCGGTGCAAGACGAAGATCATCGCCGACGGCAGGGAGCCGGGCATCTGGGGCTTCGACGGGTCGAGCACGAACCAGGCGCCGGGCTCGAACTCCGACTGCGTCCTGCAGCCGGTCCTCGTCACGCCCGACCCGATCCGCAAGGGCGACAACGTCCTCGTGCTGTGCGAGGTCCTCCTCACCGACTTCAGCCCGCACCCCTCGAACACGCGCGCGGCGTGCGTGGCGGTGGCCGAGCGCTACGCCGACCAGGAGCCGCTCTTCGGCATCGAGCAGGAGTACACCCTGTTCCGCAACGCCCGGCCGCTCGGCTGGCCCGAGGTCGGCTACCCCGCCCCGCAGGGGCCCTACTACTGCGGCGTCGGCGGCGACCGCATCGTCGGGCGCGAGATCGTCGAGCGCCACACGCAGGCGTGCATCGACGCCGGCTTGGCCATCGAGGGGACGAACGCCGAGGTCATGAAGGGCCAGTGGGAGTACCAGATCGGCATCCTGCCGCCGCCGCAGATCGGCGACCACCTCTGGCTCGCCCGCTGGCTGCTCGAGCGCATCGCCGAGGACTACGGCGTGAGCGTCAGCCTCGACGCGAAGCCGGTGCACGGCGACTGGAACGGGGCCGGCGCCCACACGAACTTCTCGACGAAGGCGATGCGCGAGAGCTACGACGCCATCATCGCCGGCTGCGAGGCGCTCGCGAAGCGCGTCGACGAGCACATCGAGAACTACGGCCACGGGATCCGAGACCGCCTCACCGGCGCCCACGAGACGGCCCCCTGGCACACCTTCTCCTACGGGACCTCCGACCGCGGCGCCTCGGTGCGCATCCCCTGGTCGGTGGAGAAGGCGAAGAAGGGCTGGCTCGAGGACCGGCGCCCGAACGCGAACGCCGACCCCTACGTCGTCGCCCGCCTGATGATCGAGACGATCTGCGGCGCGGCGGCGGGCGGCGACTGAGCGGACGGCGAAGGCCCGGTCCCAGGCCCCCCCGGTAGGCTCGCCGGGGTGGCGCTACCCGAGCACCCGGGGCAGGCGGCGACGCCCGCCTGGGCACCGAGGACGAGGCAGGTCCGCCGTCCTCAGGCGGCGGCGGGCTCGCACTCGGCTGGAGGCGCCGGCGCCCGCTTCGCACGCCTCGACGGCCCCGCCGGCCCGCTCTTCGTCGCCTTCGGCGACCTCGGTGTCCGCCTCGTCGAGCCGGTCGCGCTCGTCGGCGACGACCCGGGGCGCTTCGCGGCGCGCTGGCGGGAGCGCTTCGGCGAGGCGGTGCACGAGGCCGCCCCGCCGCCCGGGCTCGAGCCGGCGCTCGCCGGCCGCGGCGAGGTCCCGCTCGACCTCGGCGGGATGGGCGACTTCGATCGTGCCGTGCTCGCCGTCGTCGCCGAGATCCCCCGTGGCGAGGTGCGCCCCTACGCCTGGGTGGCGGCCGAGATCGGGCGGCCGGGCGCCGTGCGCGCCGTCGGCTCGGCGCTGGCGCGCAACCCCGTGCCGATCCTCGTCCCCTGCCACCGGGTGATCCGCAGCGACGGCGCGATCGGCAACTACGCCTACGGAGCGCCGATGAAGGCGGCGCTCCTCTCGGCCGAGGGCGTCGACCTCGCGGCCCTCGAGGCGCTCCGGCGCGCCGGGGTCCGGCTCGTCGTGTCCCGCTCGGGGCGCGCCGTCTGCCTGCCGTCGTGCCGGCGCGCCCGGCAGGACACGCCGGGGCGGCACGGCGGCTTCGCCCGACTGGCCGACGCGCTCGCCGCCGGCTACCGCCCCTGCCCCGCCTGCCGGCCCACCCGCTGAGCCGGCGCGCCCGGCCGGTTGCGCTCCTCGCCCGCCTCGCCGGCGCGCAGCGCCACGGCGAGGCCCGAGAGCAGCGCCGCGAGGCCGAGCCCGCTCGCCAGCAGGCCGGCGACGATCGAGACCGGCGCGTAGCGCCACACGACGCGGTAGCGGCCGGGCCCGAGGCGCACCGCCTGGACGAGGCCGAGCCGCTCGACGGTGAGGACGCGCGTCGGACCGCCGCCCACCGGCGTGACCCGCGCGGTCCAGCCTGCCGAGTAGGTCTCGCTGCGAACGAGGAGCGCCGGTCGGGGCACGTCGACGAGCATCGTCTCGGCGGCCGTGGCGCGCTCGAGCCGCACGGAGATCCGACCCGCCCGCAGCGGCGGGGCGGCGGGGTCGCGCGCGCCGGGCGCGGCGAGCCAGGCGAGCCCGCGGGCCCCGCCGTTGCGGAAGAAGCTGAGGCCGTCGAGCGACGCGACGAGGCGCCAGCGGCTCGGCGCGAGCGCCCCCTGGAGCGGGCCGTCGAGGACGAGCCGCTCGTCCTCGCCGGGGTCGTGGGCGACGACGACGACGCTCTCGACCACGGCTGGCCGAGACGACCGGTTGGCGACGACGATCTCGTCGGCGCGCCGCGGGCTCGCGAGCACGAGCTCGGCCGCCCGGCTGCGGACGGGGACAGGGCGTGCGGCGAGGAGGGCACCGGCGCGCCCGACGCCGATCTCGAGCGTCCGTGGCGCCGCCGGACCCGCGAGCGCGACCGTGGCTCGCACGACGTCGTGCACCTGCCCGAGAGCGAAGGCCTGGCGCGCGCCTGGCGCGAGCCGCCACGGCCCGCTGCGACGCAACGTCGCGGCGGCGCCCGTTCCGAAGGCGGTCCCCGGACGCGGGACGGGCGCGTGCGGCGGGATCGCCTCGGCGAGGTAGCCCGGCAGGGTGACGAGCGTCCGCAGGTCGAGCACGTCGGCGCTCGTCGAGGCGAGGACCGACGGGGCGATGGACTGGAAGGCGTGCGTGCTCGTGACGTCCTCGTAGCGGCCCTGCACGATCGAGCCGTACCCCTGCACGCTCGGGATCCCCCGCAGGATGTTGAGGTCGGTGACCCCGAGCTCGTCGAGCGCGTCGGGCTGTCCGGGGGGGGCGGTGACGGCGGGGTTGTAGACGGCGAAGCGCCCGTCGCGCCCGGTGAGGCGGGCGAGCAGCCTGCTCGCCGGCGTCGCGCCGGCGAGCAGGCGCGACGAGACCGGGCCGTAGCCGAGGTTGGCCATGAACACCGCCACGTCGGCGAGCACGGCGAAGCAGGCGAGCGCGCGCCGGGCGCGCCGGGGCAGGCGCGCGCCGAGCGCGAGCAGGCCGGCCGCTCCCGCGATGGCGAGGACCGCTGCGAGGTACGGGACGAGGCGCCCGACGATCGCACCCGTCAGCGTCCCTGCCGGCAGGTGCCAGAGGCGGTCGGCGCCCGCCGGATCGGCGAGCGCGAGGGACACGGCGGCGACGCAGCAGGCGACCGGCGCGGCCGCGAGCAGCCGCCACGGCGCGAGCGGCCGATCGCGACCCCCGCGCCCGGCGACGAGGTCGTCCACGAGGAAGCCGAGGAGGACGGCGAGGCACAGGTCGAACAGGGCGGCGTTGCGGTTCTGCAGCCGCTCCCCGCCGAAGAGCGGGACGGCGGCGAGGAGGTGGCCGAGCGGCGTCGTCCCGCCGAGCGTGAGGAGGACGCCGAGTGCGCCGATCGCGTACCAGGTGCCGAGCCGGCGTCGGCGGGACCGCTCGCGACGCGCGCCGGGGACGGCTGGGCGCCCGAGGGTGCGCAGCACGACCGTCGCCGGTCCGGCGAGGAGGTCGGGCAGGTAGGCGGCGGCCGCCGAGAGGGCGAGGAGGCCCGAGCCGATCGTCACCTCCGGCAGGTTGTAGGTCCCGAAGTACGTGGGGGTGCCGAGGACCCCGCTGCCGCCGAGGAGGAACGGCAGGAGCACGAGGCGCGCCACCTCGTGCGCGCTGAGCGAGCCGGCCGCGTAGAACGCGTAGTTCGCCACGCCGCGCTGCGAGCCGTGCACGAACACGACGCCCGGGACCCACTGCGCCGCCGAGAGGGCGAGCCCGCCGACGCCGCCGACGAGGGCGTCGACGACGAGCCGCCACGCCGCTCGCCCGCCGCGCGCCAGCGCGGCGAGGAGGTAGACGGCGACGGCCACCGCGGCCGTCGAGACGGCGCGGGGGTCCCCCGCCAGCACGGTGAGGGCGACGGCCGCGGCCAGCAGGACGACGAGGCCGGCACGCCGTCGGCGGCCGAGCGAGGTGCGCAGCTCCTCGAGGGCGAGGAGCGTCCAGGGCAGGAAGCTCGTGCCCTGGACGAGCCCGAGGTGCACGAGCTGGCCGCTCATGAAACCGGTCCAGGTGAAGGTGGTCGCGGCGAGGGTCGCGGCGAGCGCGCCGCAGCCGAGGCGACGCGAGAGCGCGTAGGACCCGAGCGAGGCGACGACGCCGACCGACGCGAGGTTCAGCGTCCACGCCGCCACCGCCGGCAGGAACGCGAAGAGCCAGGTGCCCGGGTAGAGCGCGCCGGCGTTCCACCCGGCGAGCAGCGGCGTCCCGCTCCAGAGGAACGAGTCCCACGCCGGCAGGTGCCCGGAGCGCAGCACCTCGCCCGCGAGGACGCGCAGCGGGAAGTTCTGGATCAGGTTGTCGCCGGCGAGCAGGGGGTAGCCGGCGAGGGAGGGGGGGACGGTGACGAGGAGCGCGAACGCGACGAGCAGGCTCGCCGCGCGCGCGTCGGCCGGCGACCAGCGCCGGAGCGCACCGCTCGGGCGCGGCGGCGCCGGCTGGGTCCGCGACACCGGGGCAATCTAGCGACGCGCACCGGGGTGACCTGGTCGTTCCCGACGTCCCTTAACAGATCCCTCGCGAGGTGCGAACATTGACGAGGGACACTCCACGCAGCGCTGAGATCGCTCGCGCACGCACGTAGGAGGACGACGGCTTCATGCGGATCCTGGTACTCGGTGGCGACGGCTACCTCGGCTGGCCGACGGCGCTGCACCTGTCGGCGCGCGGCCACGAGGTCGGCGTGCTCGACTCGATGGTGCGCCGCCACTACGACGACGAGA